>DATFDU010000259.1:0-12188 GCA_035251915.1 Dongiaceae bacterium
CACCCGTCCGCCACTCTCACCGAACCGAAGTCCGGATCCCGTTCGACTTGCATGTGTTAGGCATGCCGCCAGCGTTCGTTCTGAGCCAGGATCAAACTCTCAGGTTAATCTGCCCTCTCACTCCGAAGAGCAAAAGAGCGACCAACTGACCAAAGTTCGCCTCTGCACATAACGCGTATTCACCAGATCTGATCGCAACCGCCGTCATCGCGCAGAGCACTCCGCACAACACAAACAAGCCGCAACCAAACCCAAGATCCAACGGTCAGCACAAAAGCTCCGAAACACAATCCAAAGCCCGCCGCCCGCGAATCCCTTCTCAATCAATGAACTTGTCAAATAGCAGGGCGCGAGAAATCTTCCGGCATGACCAGCCGGCCCTCGCGCCAGGAGGCGGGCTTATACGTGACAGTTCGGAAACCTGTCAACGCCCTTGTTGCTGATTCCCAAGCCGATTCTGCGACGATCCGCCGCAATATTCGAAAATGCATTGAATATCAGCCGTTTACCGGAATTTAACGGGCTCCGGTGCACCCTCTTGTGGAACACAGCAGGCGGAACGGACCAGCGCAATAGATTCCCGCTGTGACTTTATCGCAACGCATCACGGCGCGGTAATCACAGTTTTCCAACCGGCCCGGACCGCAAACTAGCTGCTAAATTCATGATCTAACAGGGCTTTTCAGGTTGACACGATTCGACATGGCAAGCATGTTCTTAACCTTAACAGCTGCGACTCGTAGACACTCCATTGCAGTGCACCTGCAACCGGATTGCCTCGGATCGTTAAGAACATTGACCTATTTGCCGAGCTGGGGGATCAACCGTTGATTTTCGCGCGTAGCCAGGTCTGGGGCACGCTGAAGCGTTACCTAACGTATACAACCGCCGGTTTTGTGGTGCTCGGCGGCTTCGGCGCCGCCTGGCCGCATCGGCCGGCCGCCATTGAAAGTGCCGCCGCCCGCGACTTCGCCAGCGTGCAGGCCGCTGACCAGCTGATGCTGACGCAGAATACCGCCGGCTGGGCCCAGCGCATGATGGCCGGCCTGGCCGCCCAGGATCAAACCGTCGAGGGTGTCGAGCGCCCGACCAAGACCGCGCGCGATCAACGTGTGATCGCATTTTCGCGCGACAGCGTCACGCCGCGCCTGAAGCCGACGGCGCGCAAGAGCTTCGGACACGAACAGATCGACACGCCGGCACCGGTCGCCACAGCCGCGCAGTCCGACATGATCGCGCATCTGCTCGCCGAGCCCGCGCCGCTTGAGATCAATCCGTTCGAGAACTTCCTCATCGCGAGCGTCACCGATCACTCGGTTCCGGATGAGCCTTGGTTCACCAGCGATGAGTCGATCGCGGAGGCGATCGCCAACGACATCCAGAAGGTGATCGAAGTGCGGCCCGGCGACACGCTCTATGGCGTGCTCGTCAAGGCCGGCGTCACCGAGGATGACGCGAACAACGCAGTCGGCGCGATCGCGGCGATCTTCTCGCCGCGCAATCTGCGCGCCGGCCAGGAGATCACGCTGAACATCACCACCGCGTCCGGCACGCGGCAGGACAACGCCGACGCGCAGCTGATGGGCCTCAGCTTCGAGCCCAACGTCACCACCGACGTCAGGCTGACCCGCAACGACACCGGCCTGTTCGTCGCCGCCGCCGTCGACAAGCCGGTGGTCGAGCACGATCGCCGCGCTGCCGGCATCATCGACAGCAGCCTGTTCGATGCCGCGCAGGAAGCCGGGGTGCCGATGCCGGTGGTCGCCGATCTCATAAAGACCTTCTCGTTCGACGTCGACTTCCAGCGTGACATCCAGGACGGCGATGCGTTCGAAGTGCTCTATGAGCGCATGGAGAGCGAGGACGGCGAGTTCGTGAAATCCGGCAAGATCCTGTTCGCGTCGCTCACGCTCTCCGGCAAGACCATCCCGGTCTACTACTTCGAACGCGACGGCGACGGCGAATACTTCACGCCCAACGGCGAGGCCATCCGCAAGTCGCTGCTGCGCACGCCGATCGACGGCGCGCGCATCACCTCCGGCTTCGGCATGCGCATGCACCCGGTGCTCGGCTACTCGAAGATGCACAAGGGTCTTGATTTCGGCGCCCCAACCGGCACCCCGATCTTTGCGGCCGGCTCTGGCACCATCGTCGAGATCGGCAAGAAAGGCGCCTACGGCAACTACATCCGCGTCCGCCACAGCGGCGAGTACCAGACCGCCTATGCCCACATGAGCAAGTTCGCCAAGGGCCTGAAGAAAGGCCACAAGGTGAAGCAGGGTCAGGTGATCGGCTATGTCGGCGCCACCGGGCGCGTGACCGGCCCGCACCTGCACTACGAGATCATGATCGCGGGCGCGCAGGTCAATCCGAAGAAGGTCAAGACCGTCGCCAGCAACAAGCTCACCGGCAAACATCTCAAGGCTTTCCAGGCGCAAGTGGCGAAGATCGACGCCCAGCGCACCGAGCAGGCCAAGCAGCAGCTGATCGCCGAGCGGCCCAACACCGCGCCGCTGGATTGCACCACGCCCTCCGGCTGCGAGAACTAAGCCTTCTTCCTTGAGGATTGCGGCCCACATTGCGCATCTTGCGCAACGGCGGGATACTCACAATGTTTTCTGAGCATGCGAGACAATGCGCGAGGATGTCATGCGTCTCTTCGCAGGTCTCTTGGCCGCTCTCCTTCCGTTAGCCGCGTCGGCGGACGGCTCCGTGCAGCCGAAATATCCGCCCGGCTTCGATTGCTCCGCCGTGTCGGCGGGTTCGCAGCGCCAAGCCTGCAACCGCTCGCACCTCGACCCGCCAATGGGCTCGACCGAGGTGCCCAAGCGGGTACAGCCGGACAGCTTGGTGCCACCGCCGAACCCGCAACCGCTGCCGACGGCCAAGCCACCGACCATTCCGCGGCTGCCGGGGACGATCCAGAACAGCAATTGAGCGAGACTGGAAAAGCGGGCAGGAGACTCCTGCCCGCTTTGATGAGGCACGTTTAGACAGCGCGGACGTCGCGCACGAAGCGCTCGATCACATTGCGGATGTTGCCGGTATGCGCGCCGAGCTGGTGCGAGGCATCGAGCACCGTCGCGGCCGCACCCTTGGTGCCCTCGGCGGCGCGGGCCACCAATTCGACCTTCTGCGAGACCTCGGCGTTGCCCGCGGAAGCCTCCTGCACGTTGCGCGCAATCTCGCGGGTGGCGGCGTTCTGCTCCTCCACCGCGGCCGCCACGCCGCTGGAGATCTCCGTCATCTGCTTGACCTGGCCGCCCACGGAGCGGATCGCATCCGCCGTCGACTGGGTCGAGTCCTGGATCGCCGCGATCTGCACCGCGATATCCTCGGTCGCGCGCGCAGTCTGGTTGGCAAGGCTCTTCACCTCGTTCGCCACCACCGCGAAGCCCTTGCCCGCTTCGCCGGCGCGCGCGGCCTCGATCGTCGCATTGAGCGCCAGCAGGTTGGTCTGGTTCGAGATCTCGGTGATGAGGCGCACCACGTCGCCGATCTTGGTCGAGGCCTCGGTCAGCAGCTCGACCCGGGCGGTGGTCTCGTCGATCGAACGCTCCGACTGCGAGGCGATGGTCGCCTGGGTCGAGACCTGGCGGCTGATCTCCATGATCGAGGAGGAGAGTTCCTCGGTCGCGGCGGCGACGGTCGAGACGTTGGCGCTGGCTTCGGCGGCGGCCGCCGCGACCTTCTGGGCCTGCTCCAGCGAATCATGCGAGGTGTGGTCGAGCGCGCCGGCGGTCTTGTCGAGCGTTTCGGCCGAGCCGACCAGCGCGCGCAGGATCGCCTCGATGTCGCGGTCGAAGCTCTGGGCGAGGCGGGCGATCTCCGAGGCGCGCTGCTCCCGGGCCGCCTGGTCGCGCGCGGCTTCGGCCTGCAGTTCCTGGTTCCGCCGCATGTTCCGGCCGAAGACCTCCACGGCACGCGCCATGTTGCCGACCTCGTCGCGCCGATCGGCGAACGGGATGGCGACGGTCATGTCGCCGCCGGCGAGCTGGTTCATGGTGCCGGTGATGGAGCGGATCGGCGCGCTGATCGAGCGCGACAGCCAGAAGAAGAAACCGATCGAAGCGGCCAGGGTCACGACCGCGCTCAGGATCAGAGCCGCCGACGTGGTATCGAGCGCGCTGTCCTTTTCGGCGCTGGCGGCGGCGGAATTGGCATCGAGAATGGCAGTGACGGCAGCACCCGCGCTGCCCAGCTGGGAGGTCAGCTCCTCGCCGGCACCGGTGACTTCGATGGCGCGCGCCTCGTTGACCGTGTCCGGATGGCGCATCAGCTGCAACTGCCGGGCAGCTGGACCTTTGCGCCAGGCATTGACCACCGCGCCGATGTCGGCGACGCCGGCCGCCAGTTTCGCGTCGCCGGCCGCATGCTGGAGCGCGGTCTGCAGGTCGGCATCGAATGCGGTGCTCAGCGCCTCGAAATCCTTGCCGTACTGCGAACTGCCGGTGACCAGCAGGCCGCGGATCGCCGCCTGCATCTTGGCCGCGTCCGCCAGCACGGTGTTGACGCTCCTGGCCTGCAGCACGGTGCTGTCGCTGATCTCGCTCGCCCGCTCGATGCGCGCCGACTGCGCGATCGCGATGATGCCAGCCGCGATGATGACGAAGCCAAGGATCGAGAACGCCGCGATGAGCTTCTTGGCGACCGAAAGGTTGGAAAGACGCATGGTCTGGAGTCCTCAGATGCCGGTCTGGAGCCGGCGCTGCAGCTCGGTCAGATTGATTTCCGCGGTGGCCGCGCCGATCGCCGCCTTGCTGGCCGGATCGACGACGGTGAGGTTGACCTGGACGCGCCAGGTCTTCGTCTCGTCGTGATATTCGGGCGCGTCGATGAAGACGGCGTCCGGCCCGATCTCGAAGGTCTTCTGGAACTTGTCCTCGTCTCCCTGCCAGTAGTCGGACGTCACCGAGCTTTGGCCAACATTGAGGCCGAACTGGTCCATGATGAAGATCTCGGTGAAGAGGCCAGCCGATTTGGCCTGGATATAAAGCAGATAGCTGGACAGCGGGCTGCTCAGGATCTCGGCGATCAACGGCTGATCGGCGGATTTGGCTTCGGTCTTCCAGGCCTCGTCGAGCTTGTCGATCTCCGCCTGCTGCACGTTCTCATGGCGCTTGTTCGACGAAGCTACCGAGAGAACGGTGACCGGCTGCTGCAGCTGCTGGCGCAGGGTGTCAACGAACTCCGGCTTGATGATGTCGGCGGATATCGGCGCCGGTGCCGGTACTGCTGCGACTGTCTCCGGCGCTGCTGCGGGCGCCGCGGCCTCTTGCGCGAGTGCGTGGCTCGAAAGGCCGAGTGCGAGGATCGCGGCCGCGGCGCTCAGGCTTGGTTGCACAGACATGTGTTCCCTCTGGGTAACGGACATGTCTGGCGATATAGGCCGTTTGAGGTAAACAATTCGTCAAGGCGTGCTGGCAGCAGCATTCAAGCGGCTGGAATGATAGCAAAGTTGACCCTGGCGCGCCTGTTCATGTCAAGGCGCGCCAGCAGCTCGGGGGAGTCACGCCGCCTCGAACAGCTTCTTGCCGTCGATGGTGAGACCGTCCTTTTCGGCCGAGACGCGGATCACGTCGCCGGGTTTGAAGCGCCCTTCCAGCAGCAGGCCGGCGAGCGGGTTCTGCAGCTCGCGCTGGATCACGCGCTTCAGCGGCCGGGCGCCATAGACCGGGTCGTAGCCGGCCTCGGCCAGCCATTCCTTGGCGCTGTCGTCCACCTGCAGCTCCAGCTTGCGGTCGGCCAGCAGGGCCTGCAGGCGCTTCAGCTGGATCGCCACAATGCCGGTCATGTTCCGGCGCGACAGGCGGTGGAACAGGACGATTTCGTCCAGCCGGTTGAGGAACTCCGGCCTGAAGGCCTGACGCACCACGTTCATCACCTGGGCGCGCACCAGCTCGACATCCTCGCCGTCCTTCTGCGCCGCGAGGATGTCGCTGCCGAGGTTGGACGTGAGGATGATGATGGTGTTCTTGAAATCGACCGTCCGGCCCTGGCCGTCGGTCAGGCGGCCGTCATCCAGCACCTGCAAGAGGACGTTGAAGACGTCCGGATGCGCCTTCTCCACCTCGTCGAACAAGATCACCTGATACGGCCGGCGCCGCACCGCTTCGGTCAGCACGCCGCCTTCCTCGTAGCCGACATAGCCCGGCGGCGCGCCGATCAGCCGCGCGACCGCGTGCTTTTCCATGAACTCCGACATGTCGACGCGCAGCAGCGCCTGCTCGTCATCGAACAGGAACGATGCCAACGCCTTGGACAATTCGGTCTTGCCGACGCCGGTCGGCCCCAGGAACAGGAACGAGCCGATCGGGCGATTGGGATCCTGCAGGCCGGCGCGGGCGCGGCGCACCGCGTTGGAGACCGCGACCACCGCCTCCTCCTGGCCGATCACGCGATCGCCCACGACCTTTTCCATGCGCAGCAGCTTGTCGCGCTCGCCTTCCAGCATCCTGTCGACCGGGATGCCGGTCCAGCGCGAGACCACCGAGGCGATGTCCTCTTCGCTCACCACCTCGTTCAGCATGCGGTGATGTTGCGCGGATTCCGCGTCCTTCAGCTTCTTCTCGAGGCCGGGGATGACGGAATAGGTGAGCTCGCCCGCGCGCGCGAAATCGCCACGACGCTGGGCCTGCTCGGCCTCGAGCTTCGCCTGGTCGATCTGCTCCTTCAGCTTCTGCGCATCCTGCAATGTGCGCTTCTCCGCCTGCCATTCCTCGGTCAGGCGGCGCGACTGCTCCTCGAGCTCCTCGATCTCATCGACCAGATTCTTCAGCCGCTCCTTCGAGCCCTCGTCGCTCTCCTTCTTGAGAGCTTCGCGCTCGATCTTGAGCTGGACCAGGCGGCGATCGATCTCGTCGATCTCCTCGGGCTTGGAATCCACCTCCATGCGCAGGCGGCTGGCGGCTTCGTCCACCAGGTCGATCGCCTTGTCCGGCAGGAAGCGGTCGGTGATGTAGCGGTTGGACAACGTCGCCGCCGCCACGATCGCGCCGTCGGTGATGCGCACGCCGTGATGCAGCTCGTATTTCTCCTTGAGTCCGCGCAGGATCGAGATGGTGTCGTTGACGTTCGGCTCGCTCACGAACACCGGCTGGAAGCGCCGGGCGAGCGCCGCGTCCTTCTCGATATGCTTGCGGTATTCATCGAGCGTAGTGGCGCCGACGCAATGCAGCTCACCGCGCGCCAGCGCGGGCTTCAGCATGTTGGAGGCGTCCATCGCGCCTTCCGCCTTGCCGGCGCCGACCAGCGTGTGCAGTTCGTCGATGAAGAGCACGATGTCGCCCTCGGCCGCCGCGATCTCCTGCAGCACGGCCTTCAGTCGTTCCTCGAACTCGCCGCGATATTTCGCGCCGGCGATCAATGCACCGAGGTCCAGCGACATCAGCGATTTGTGCTTGAGACCCTCGGGCACGTCGCCGTTGGCGATGCGCAAAGCGAGGCCTTCGACGATGGCGGTCTTGCCAACGCCAGGCTCGCCGATCAGCACGGGATTGTTCTTGGTGCGGCGTGCCAGCACCTGGATGGTACGGCGGATCTCCTCGTCGCGGCCGATCACCGGATCGAGCTTGCCGGCGCGCGCCTGCGCCGTCAGGTCGCGGGCGTACTTCTTCAGTGCGTCGTAGCTGTCCTCGGCGCTTGCGCTCTGCGCGGTGCGGCCCTTGCGCACCTCGTTGATCGCGGCATTGAGGCCCTGCGCGGTGGCGCCGGCATCCTTGAGGATACGGCCGGTGGTGCCGTCACTGGTCAATGCCAGCGCAAGCAGCAGGCGCTCGGCCGTGACGAAACCGTCGCCGGCCTTTTCCGCCAATTTCTCCGCCTGGTCCAAGACACGCGCCAGTTCGGGCGCCATATAGACCTGGCCGGCGCCCGAGCCTTCGACCTTGGGCTGCTTGTCGAGCGCCTTCTCGGTCGCGCTGAGCGCACGCGCCGCATCGGCGCCGCTATTGCGCAAGAGGCCGGCGGCGAGGCCGTCCTTGTCGTCCAACAAGACTTTCAGAAGATGTTCGGGAGTGAGGCGCTGGTGGCCTGACCGCAGCGCCAAGGTCTGCGCAGCCTGCAGGAATCCACGCGACCGTTCGGTGAACTTTTCCAAATCCATATTCGCCCTCGCTCAAGCGCGCCCGTTCAACAGCACACGCTCTTGGATGCTCCGGGAAAGCTATTGCTAAGCCCTGAGAACGATATGGGAATGCCTAATTGATAAACAAGGGGCACGACCAGTGCCCGGCCTCGGCCGGGCACCTCTGTCGGCCCATTATTCGCTATTCCTGGTCGGCTGAGCCCGGCGTGCCAGGGCGGCCTTCGCCCTGACGCCCGTCGCCTTGCCGCGGTCCGCGGCGCGGACCGCGAAGTCGTGGCCGCGGCGTGCGCAGGATGCGCTGCACGCCGTCTTCGGCACCGTCCTGGGTTTCGGGCGAGCCAGCAGCCGGCGCGGCCGGCGGCAGCAGCTCGTCCGGATAATCCGGCTGGTCCTCGGCGGACACCGGCGCCGCAGGCCGCGCGGGATCGCTCGGCGCCGAATAGGTGGGCTGCGCCTCTTCGCGGTCGGCATAGTTGCCATAGGTGTTGCCCTGGCCGTTGGCCTGGGCGACGTTGCCGCCTGCCGGTTGCTGATGCTGACCCTCGTGCGAGCGGCCTTGCTGATGCCCGCCTTGCTGGTGGCCACCCTGCTGGTGCCCGCCGCCTTGACGGTGTCCGCCGTGGCCCTGCTGTCCGCCGTGGCCCTGGTTGCCCTGATTCCCTTGGTTGCCCTGGTTCTGGCCTTGCATGCCATCGCCTTGCATGCCGGAGTCCATGCCCTGCGGATTGGGGCCGCCGGAATTGTAGAGCGCCGCCGACAGGCCTTGGCTCACGTTCTGCACGTTGACGTCGGCGACCGAAAGCTCGCGACCGCCCATGCGCGGCCGCTGGCCGTCATTCATGGCGCTGAGCACACGGTAGTAATGATCGGCATGCTGCAGGAAATTCTCGGCGGCGATGCGGTCGCCGGCCGAGCCGGCATCGCGCGCGAGCTGAAGGTACTTTTCGAGGACCTGGTAGGCATTGCCGCGGACCCGCAGTTCCTGCCCGCCGCCCTCGTATCCCTGACCCTTGTGCTGGCCGCCGCCCATCCCATGGGGCTTGCGCGGACCACGTCCGCGAGCGCGTCGGTTGTTGTTGTTCTGTTTCATGTTTGAGCGTCACTTCGTCATCGACTGTGATCGGAATGGCAGGTCAAGCCGCATGTCGGCATCCTTGCGCGTTCTGCAATATCTAGAAGCGGCTCGCTGCCGCTCCTCTAGGCGCTGGACGCAGTCAATGTGCGGAGGCGCTGTTTTGGGGCTGGCTTCGCTGTGCGATGGCCGGCTTTCCCCCGGGCGCGGCCCATGGTCAGCCCCGACTGCCGGCGCTGACCCTAATCGGTTCGGCGCGGCTTTCCAACAGCTTTTTTGACAGCCCAGGGTTGCAGCGCCGCTGACCCATCAAGCTATTGACCCTTTTAGGATTTTCTGAACAGCACACACCGTTCTACGGCCGCCAGATCGCGCGCTGTTGCAATATGCCGCAGCCCGGCGGCCGCCATGATCCGGTGCACCGAATCAGCCTGCCCGTTGCCGATCTCGAACGCGGCCAACCCGCCGGGCACCAGCAGCCGCTCGGCCGCGGGGCCAAGGCGGCGATAGGCGTCGAGGCCATCCGACCCGCCATCCAGCGCCAAACGCGGCTCGAACGAAGCGACCTCCGGCTGGAGGCCGGCAATGTCGCCGCCTGGAATGTACGGCGGGTTCGAGAGGACGATGTCGAAGCCGGGATCGATGCCGTGGTCCCAGCTGCCGCGATGGAAGGTGGCGCGCGGCGCCAGCCCCAGCGCATCAGCATTCTCCGTCGCGACCATGAGCGCCGCGGCCGAGACGTCAACACCGACGCCGGTGGCGTTGGACAGTTCATGCAGCAGCGCGAGCAGCAGGCAGCCGGTGCCGGTGCCGAAATCGATCAATCGCAGCGCGGCGGACCGGTCCGGCACCTGGTCCAGCACGCCTTGGACGAGCGTTTCCGAGTCCGGCCGCGGGTCGAGCGTGTCGGCCGTCACCTTGAAGGCGAGCGACCAGAATTCGCGCCGGCCGAGGATATGCGCCATCGGCTCGCGCCGAACGCGGCGCTCAAGCAGCACTTCGAACCGTGCCGCCGCAGCGATGTCGATCGTCCGTTCGGGAAACGCGATCTGGGTCGCGATCGGAATGCCCGCCCCGGCCTGCAGCAGCAGCCGGACCTCGCGCGCCGCGCCGTCGATCCCGGCGGTGGCGAGGCGCGTCGCGCCGTCCTTCAGGAGATCGCCGAGCGTCACTCCACTTCCGCCAGCCGCTCGGCCTGGTCGTGGGCGATCAGCGCGTCGACCACCTCGTCGAGCGCGGCGCCTTCCATCACCTTGTCGAGCTTGTAGATGGTGAGGTTGATGCGGTGGTCGGTGCAGCGGCCTTGCGGAAAATTGTAGGTGCGGATGCGCTCCGACCGGTCGCCAGAGCCGACCTGGCTCTTGCGGTTGGCGGCGCGCTCGGCATCGCGCTTGGCACGCTCGGCGTCATAGAGGCGCGCGCGCAGCACCTTCAGCGCCTTGGCCTTGTTCTTGTGCTGCGACTTCTCGTCCTGCTGCTGCACCACCACGCCGGTCGGGATGTGCGTGATGCGCACCGCGCTGTCTGTCGTGTTGACCGACTGGCCGCCGGGACCGGAGGAGCGGAACACGTCGATGCGCAGATCCTTCTCGTCGATATGGATGTCGACCTCTTCGGCTTCCGGCATCACCGCGACGGTGGCGGCCGAGGTGTGGATTCGGCCGGACGCCTCCGTCTCCGGCACGCGCTGCACGCGATGCACACCGGATTCGAACTTCAGGCGCGCGAACACGTTGCGTCCGGTGATGGTGGCGGTTGCTTCCTTGACGCCGCCGAGGCCGGTTTCGCTCACATCCATCTGCTCGAACTTCCAGCCCTTGAGCGCGGCGTAGCGGGCATACATGCGGAACAGGGCGGCCGCGAACAACGCGGCCTCCTCGCCGCCGGTGCCGGCGCGCACTTCCAGGATGGCGTTGCGCTCGTCCGCCTCGTCCTTGGGCAGCAGCATCAGCTTCACCCGGTGCTCCAGCTCCGGTACGCGCGCGCGCAGGGCGACCACCTCGTCCTCGACCAGGATGCGCATCTCGGCCTCGGTCTTGGGATCCGCCAGCAGCGCATCGAGATCGGACAACTCCTTCTTCGCGATCTTCCACTGCTGGATCGACTCCACCAGCGGAGTCAGGTCGGAATATTCCTTGGAGTTGCGCGCATAGGCCTGCGCGTCCTTCTGATCCGGACTCGCCAGCAGCGCGGCCAGCTCGTCGTGCCGCTTCACCACGCGATCGAGCTTTGGTTCCAAGCTCACTTGTTTTGATCCTTGTCGTTCAATCCAAACAGGCGGCGCAAGGCCGCTTCGAGATCCTTGGTCGGTGCCGCTGCCTTCAGCGCGAGCTTGGGGCTATGCAGCAGCCGGTTGATCAGGCGCCGCGTCGCCTCCGGCGCGTCGATGCCGGGCTGTGCCAGCACCTCGGCGCGGTGCTGCTCGAAATGCCGGTGCAGGTCGGCGATCACCGGGGCGGCCTCCTGCTCCGTCAGTTGCCGGCGGAAACTCGCCACCGACTGGTCGACGATGCGCCAGGCGTCCTCCGCCTCGCTGGCGCGATGCTGGCGGCCGGCCATCGCCAGGCGCTCCAGATCGTCCAGCGTATACAGGAACGCGTCGTCGAGATCGCCGATGCGCGCATCCATATCGCCCGGGACTCCGCTGTCGATCAAGAGGATCGGCCGTCGCTTGCGCGCCTTCAGCGCCGCCTTGACCATGTCGGCCGAAACCATCTCCGCGCCGAGGTCGAGTGCGCTGACCACCAGGTCGGAGGCCGCCAGCGCCTGCGGCAGCTCGCCGAACGGCCGCCAATGGGCCTGGTTGCGCTCGGCCCAGGCCTTGGCGCGGCGCTCCTGCGGATGCACCATGGTCCAGCGCTTCATGCCGGTCGCCGATACCTGCTCGAAGATCAGCTCCGCCATGTCGCCGTCGCCGATCAGGAGGCCGCCGAGGTTGCTGACGTCGCCGTGCATGCGCCGCAACACGCTGACCGCGCAGGCGGCCATCGATACCGACTGGCCTGCTATCCCGGTGTCGTGCCGCACCCG
>DATFDU010000260.1:0-10329 GCA_035251915.1 Dongiaceae bacterium
CACCGTCTGCGGCAGCAACATCACCGATACCACCGCGCCCTATGACCTGGTGCGCAAGATGCGCGCCTCGGTCCTGGTGCTGGGCCCACTGGTGGCCCGGCATGGTCAGGCGCGGGTGTCGCTGCCCGGCGGCTGCGCCATCGGCACGCGGCCGGTCGACCTGCACATCAAGGGCCTGCAGCAGCTGGGCGCCGAGATCGACCTGCAGGAAGGCTACATCGTCGCCCGCGCGCCCAGAGGCCTGACCGGCGCCGAAGTGACATTCCCGAAGGTTTCGGTCGGCGCCACCGAGAACCTGTTGATGGCGGCGGCGCTCGCCAAGGGCGAGACGCACCTGATCAACGCCGCGCGCGAGCCCGAGATCACCGACCTCGCCAAGTGCCTGATCGGCATGGGCGCCAAGATCGAGGGTCTCGGCACCGACCATCTGAAGATCCAGGGCGTCGACAGCCTGCATGGCGTTCATCATCCGGTGGTGGCGGACCGCATCGAGGCCGGCACCTACGCCATGGCCGTCGCGATCACCAACGGCGATGTCGAGCTGATCGGCGCGCAGCATGACCTGATCGGGTCGGTGACATCCATCATGAGCCAGGCCGGCGTCGAGTTCACCGAAACGCCGCGCGGCCTGCGCGTGAAGCGGACCAACGGCGACCTGGTGGGCGTCGACGTGATGACCGAGCCGTTCCCCGGCTTCCCGACCGACCTGCAGGCCCAGATGATGGCGCTGATGACGACCGCCGCGGGCGCCTCCATGATCACCGAGACCATCTTCGAGAACCGCTTCATGCACGTGCCAGAGCTGACCCGCATGGGCGCTAGCATCAATGTGCACGGCGCGTCCGCCATGGTGCGCGGCGTCAAGCGCCTGACCGGCGCGCCGGTGATGGCGACCGACCTGCGCGCCAGCGTGTCGCTGGTGCTGGCCGGCCTGGTGGCGGAGGGCGACACCATCCTCAACCGCATCTACCACCTGGATCGCGGCTACGAGCGGCTGACCCAGAAGCTCGCGGCCTGTGGCGCCGAGATCGAGCGCCTGTCGGAGGGAGCGGCGGAATGACGGCGCCGCTCAAGATCATCGCGCGCGACGCGGAGGATCTGGCGGTCGTCGCGGCCTGCCTGCAGGATGCGCTCATTCCCCTGAACGAGATGCGCTACCTGCCGCAGGAGCGCCGCTTCATCATGGTCGCCAACCGGTTCCGCTGGGAACGCGCCGCGAAGGGGAGCCAGGAACCCGCGCCGGAAACGGATGCATCGTTCGAGTCCGATGAGGATTTCGGCGCGCTTCAGCGGACGAATGCGGGCATCTGCATCGACCGCGTGCTGGCGGTGCGCAGCCGCGACATCGACCGCTCGCGCCCGGACGACTTCCTGTCGCTGCTGTCGCTGCAGCTCGACGGCAACAAGCTCTCCTTCCTGTTCGCCGGCGGCGGCGTGATCCAGGTCGAGATCGAGGCCCTGGCGTTCTATCTCAGCGACCTGGGGAAAGCCTGGCCGACGCAGTGGCAGCCTGATCACGCGGCGGACGCGGCGGACGGCAAGGCAGCGAGGCGATGAACGGCGCAAGAGGCTCCGCCGCCTTCGTGCTGGCGTTGCCGAAGGGGCGGATCCTGCGCGAGCTGGCGCCGCTGCTGACACAGGCCGGCCTGGAGCCCGAGCCGGATTTCCACGACGACAACTCCCGCAAGCTGCGTTTCGCCACCAGCGACCCGAAGCTCGAGCTCATCCGCGTCCGCAGCTTTGATGTCGCCACCTTCGTCGCGTTCGGCGCGGCCCAGCTGGGCGTCGCGGGCAATGACGTGCTGCTCGAGTTCGACTACCCGGAGATCTATGCCCCGGTCGACCTCGGTATCGGCAAATGCCGGCTGGCGGTGGCCGAGCCGGCCGAGATGGTGGAAGAGGACGACCCCAACCGCTGGTCACACATCCGGGTCGCCACCAAGTATCCCAACATCACGCGCGCGCATTTCGCGGCGCGCGGCGTGCAGGCCGAATGCATCAGGCTGTCCGGCGCCATGGAACTGGCCCCGACCCTGGGGCTCAGCCGCCGCATCGTCGACCTGGTCTCGACCGGGGCCACGCTCAAGGCCAACAACCTGGTCGAGGTCGAGCATATCGCGGACGTGACCTCGCGCCTGGTGGTCAATCGCACGGCCTGGAAGACCTATCCGGGGGAGATCGGCGGGTGGATCGAGCGGCTGCGGGCCGCCGCCGGCGCGATCTGAGCGCATGGCAGAGTCCGGGTCCACCAGGCGCATCGTCAGCATCCACCTGGAAGACGCCTCCGCCCTGCGCCAATCGGCGGAAGCCGAGCAGGAGAGGGCGGTCGCCATCTTCGACCTGATCGAGGAGAACGAGTTCGCGCCTTCGGTCGATCATGCCGGGCCCTATCACCTGATCCTCGCGGTCGCCGACAACAAGCTGGTTTTCGACGTGCGCGATACCGCCGATCAGGAGATCTACAAGTTCATCCTGTCGATGACGCCGTTCCGCCGCATCATCAAGGAGTATTTCGACGTCTGCGAAAGCTATTTCGCTGCCATCAAGACCTCGAGTCTGTCGCAGATCGAGGCCATCGACATGGGCCGCCGCGGCCTGCACAACGAGGGCTCCGAGATCCTGCGCGACCGCCTGGCGGGCAAGGTGGAGATGGATTTCGGGACGGCGCGTCGGCTGTTCACGCTGATCTGCGCCCTGCACATGAAGACGTGAGGGCGGCATGGCCGACCAGCCCAGCGCCGTCCTGTTCTGTTGCACGCAGAATTCCATCCGCTCGCCGATGGCGGAGGCGCTGCTCAAGTATCTGCACGGCACCAGGATCTTCGTGGATTCCGTCGGCGTGCGGGCCAGCGAGGTCGACGGCTTCGCCATCGCGGCGATGGACGAGATCGGCATCGACCTCTCCAAGCACCGCGCCAAGACCTTCGATGACCTGGAGGACACCTCGTTCGACCTCATCATCTCGCTGTCGCCGGAGGCCCAGCACAGCGCGGTCGAGATGACCCGCACCATGGCCTGCGATGTCGAATACTGGCCGACCATGGACCCGAGCATGATCGAAGGGACGCGCGAGGAAAGGCTGGACGCCTATCGCGACGTGCGCGACACGCTGCTGGCCCGCATCCGCGAACGGTTCCCGCCGACCGGCGCGCCGCAGATCTGACAGCCTCACGCCTTCAGCGCGAGGACGCTCCGCAGCTTGCGCGCCAGGTCCTGGCGGCGATAGGGCTTGGTGATGATCTCACCCGCATCCGCGAACTGCACCTGGTTGCGCAGCGATCCCTCGGCGAAGCCGGTGGTGAGCAGCGTCCTGATGCCGGGGCGCAGGCGGCGCGCGGCCTGCACCAGTTCGGTGCCCGACATGCCGCCGGGCATCACGACATCGCTGAACATCAAGTCGATCTTCTGGCCGGAGTGCAGGATATCGAGCGCGGCCTGTCCGCTGTTGGCTTCGATCACGGTGCAGCCGAAATCGCGCAGCAGCCGGCAGACGATGCGCCGCACATCGAGATTGTCCTCGACCACCAGGATGGCGGCATCGATCCTGTCGCCGCCGGCCTGGACCGGCGCGCTTGGCGCCGCCGCCGCCTTCTCCTCCATGGCGCGAGGCAGATAGAGGCGGACGGTGGTGCCGTGACCGACCTCGCTGTAGATCTTGACGTGGCCGCGCGACTGCCTGGCGAAGCCGTAGACCATACTGAGGCCCAATCCGCTGCCCTTGCCCTGCTCCTTGGTGGTGAAGAATGGCTCGAACACGCGGTTGAGCACCTCGGGCGGTATGCCGGTCCCGCTATCCGAGACCGCCAGCATGACATAGTCGCCCGGCTGTGCATCGGGATTGGCCTCCGCATAGGGCGGGTCGAGATGCTGATTGGCGGTTTCCAAGGTCAGGCGGCCGCCGTTCGGCATCGCATCGCGCGCGTTGATCGCGAGGTTGGCGATGGCGGATTCGACCTGGCTGGCATCGGCCATCGCCGGCCACAGATCGGGCGCCAGACGCATCTCGACCTCGATGTGCTCGCCAAGGGTCCGGGACAGGAGCTCGCGGGTGGAAGAGACCAGGGCGTTGAGATCGAACGCCTTTGGAGACAAGGCCTGGCGTCGCGAAAAGGCCAGCAGCTGGCGGATCAGGGTGGCGCCGCCCAGGCTGGCTCTCAGCGCCAAGTCGACCGACTCCTTGGACGCGGCCTGTAGCTCCGGCCGGTCGTGCAGCAGGTCGAGATTGCCGATCACGACCGCCAGCAGATTGTTGAAGTCGTGCGCCAGGCCGCCGGTCAGTTGGCCGACCGCCTCCATGCGCTGCGCATGCTCGAGCTGCCGGCGGGTGGCCTTGCTTTCGGTCACGTCCTCGACGATGCAGACCGCGCCGCGCACGTGCTGGTCGCCGTCATAGAGCGGCGCGCCGGAAACCCGCAGCTCGAGCGTTGCCTCCTTGGACGGCTGTTGCTGAATTTCGACGTCGGTCAGCAGCTCGCCGTCGAGCAGGCGGCGCATCATGACGCCGAGCTGCGTGCCGGCGACATCGACCAGCGGCGGAAACGGCCGGCCCACGACGTCGCTCGCGGGCAGCCCGAAGATTCGCTCGGCGTTCCGGTTCCAGACGATCACGCGACGCGACGCATCGAGACCGAGGATGGCGACTGGCGACGATTGCACCACGGCATCGAGCGTCTGGTTGGTGTGGCGCAAGGTCGCCATCATGTTCTCGCGCTCGGTGATGTCGCGGACGATGGCGGTGAATATCGTCCGCCGCTCCTCGACCATCTTCGACACGTAGGCTTCGGCCGGGAACTCGGTGCCGTCCTTGCGCCGCCCGCACATTTTGTCGGGCACCCGGATCTGCATCATCGTGTCCTGCGACAGTCCGAACTGCCTGACCTGCTCCCGCACCGGTTCTATGAAACGGGCCGGCAGAAGAACCTCGGCGCTTTGGCCGATCGCTTCGTCGGCGCTGTAGCCGAACAGCCGCTCGGCGGCCTGGTTGAACATCGCGATGTGCAATGCCTCGTCCATGGCGATGATGGCGTCGGGCGCGATGGCGAGGATCTGGCGATAGCGAGCCTCCATCATGCGCTGCCGGGATTGGGCGACGGCGCGCTCCCGCCGCACCGCAGCCTCGCGCAGCTCCCGTTCGATCGCCGGCGCGAGGCGCTTGAGATTGCCTTTCATCACGTAGTCCTGGGCGCCGGCTTTCATGGCCCCGACCGCCACATCCTCGCCGATCGCACCGGACACGAAAATGAATGGCACATCGGGGTCTCGTTCGCGCACAAGCTTGAGCGCTTCGGTGCCCGAGAAGCGCGGCATATGGAAATCGCACAACACGATGTCGAAGCTCTGATCGTCCAGCGCGGCCTTGAGGCCCGCCTCGGTGTCGGTCCGCTCGGCGCTGACGTCGTAGCGCTCGCGCCGCAGCTCGCGGACCAGCAGCTCCGCGTCCTCCGCGGAGTCGTCGATGATCAGGGCTCTGAGCGTCGTCGTCGTCATGGCGAGCGCGGCGGTCCCTCGTTGAGCAACAGCCAATACATCCCGAGCTGGCGCGCCGCATCGACGAACTCGTCGAAGTTGACCGGCTTGCGGACATAGCTGTTGCAGCCGTCGCGATAGCCCTGCGCCACGTCGCGCTCCTCCTTGGAGGACGTCAGGATCACCACCGGCAGGGTGCGCGTGCGTTCGTCGGCGCGGATCCGGCGCAAGACCTCGAAGCCGTCCAGCTTCGGCAGCTTCAGGTCCAGCAGCACGATCTGCGGCAAGTCTGTTGTATCGCGGCCGGCGTGTGCGCCCGCTCCGAACAGAAAGTCGATCGCCTCGGCGCCGTCGCGCGCCACCACCACTCCATTGGCGACATTGTGCTTGCTGAGCGCCCTCATGGTCAACGCCTCGTCGTCCGGATTGTCTTCGACCAGCAGAATGAACTTTTGCGGCATTCGGATCTCCGGCGGTTACAAGGTGAAATAGAAGACGGCGCCCTGGCCGGGCTGCGATTCCCCCCAGACGCGGCCGCCATGCTTATGGATGATGCGCTGCACGGTCGCGAGTCCGATGCCGGTGCCGGCAAACTCCCGCGCGTCGTGGAAGCGCTGGAAGGCGCCGAACATCTTGCCGGCATAGGTCATGTCGAAGCCGACGCCGTTGTCGCGCACGAAAAAGGCGGGCTTGCCATCCACCATTGTCCGGCCGAACTCGATCTTGGCCGGCGAGCGCGGAGCGGTGAACTTCCAGGAATTGCTCAACAGGTTGTCCAGGGCGACCTGCATCAGGCGCGGATCGCCCTTGGCATGAAGCCCCGGCGCGATCATGAAGTCCGCCTGGCGCTCGGGAGCGGTATCCTGCAGGCCGGTGGCGATCGCGAGGGCGATCTCGCTGAGATCGACATCGCCGATATTCACGTCGGTACGGGTCACCCGCGCAAGCTTGATCAGGTCGTCGATCAGCAGCCCCATGCGCTGCGCGGCCTGGCGCACGCGGTTCAGATGCGCGTGGTGCTCGGCCTTCAGCATCGGCCCGGCATCCTCGACCAGCGCCTGGCTGAAGCCGTCGATGGCACGCAAGGGCGCGCGCAGATCGTGGGAGACCGAATAGCTGAATGCCTCCAGCTCCTTGTTGACCGCCTCCAGCTCGGCATTGTCGAGTTGAAGCCGGCGATTGAGCCCCTCGATCTCGGCCTGGCTGGCGCGCAGCCTGCGCTCGGCCTCGGCGCGGACCGTGATGTCGCGGACGATGGCGGTGAAGAACAGTTCGCCATCGACGTCGGAACTCGCCAATGCCAGCTCGATCGGGAACTCCCGTCCGTCCTTGTGCAGCCCGGTCAACTTCACCGTTTCGCCGACCACCTTTGGTTCCCGCGTATCGACATAGCGTTGTATGCCCTCGGTATGCGGCTGGCGAAACCGCTCCGGCATGAGCTTCGTCAGTGGCTGGCCGATCATGTCCTTCTCGGGATGGCCGAAGATCCGCTCGGCGCCGGGATTGAAATAGCGGATGCTCCCGTGACGATCAGCAGAGATGATGGCATCGCTCGCGGTTTCCGTGACCGCGCGGTAGCGCGCTTCGCTGAGACGGACAAGCTGTTCGGCCTCGCGGCGATGGACTTGATGCCGGGCAAGACCAAGCGAAACGACACCGAGCAGCGCGAGAAGTCCGGCCGACGCGATCGCAAAGTTGAACTTGAGGTCGCTGGTCTGGGCATCCGAGAATGCGTGCGGCGTCGGGATCAGGACGAACCAGCTGGGGGATGGACTGCCGCCGGCGGCGGTCTCCGCATCTGCCCGTGAAAAGGTGAAGCGCCCCACACCGGTTTCGACTTTTCCAGCCGGCGCATTCTGCATCTGTCGCCACACGTCCGGATAACCGGCGGCGAAGGTCCGATCCTTGCCGTCGGGATACATGAAGGCGAAGACGTCGTCCTTCGGCCCGAGCAGCCAGTAGCCTTGAGAATTGATCAGCCAGATGTCGGCGACGGCATCGCGCAATTCGCTCACGCGATCCAGGAGTCGCTGGCCGAGATAGTCGATGACGATGATTCCGCGCTTGGCGCCGGTGTCGTCGAAAACCGGCGCTCCGACCCGGATGGTCGGCTTGGCGGGCTGCTCGATCGCGCCGTCCTCGGTATTGAGCTCCAGTTCGGAAACATGGATCTGACCGCGATGGAGTTTCAGCGCTTCTTGCGCATGGAGTTCATCGGCCCTGTTCTGCAGTCCGCTTGGCGGCACCGGTGCGGCGGCGTCTCCCTGTCGATCCACGCGCACGATCTCCTGGCCGCCCATGTCGATCAAGCGCAGCCGGGCGAAGAACTGCCGATGCCGGACGAAGGCAACATACTCCGCCTGGAGGCGGCGCAGCGATGTCGCGTCGTCGCCCGCAAGATAGCTGCGCAGCGCGTCCTGCTCCGAAAGGTAGGATGCATCGGCCTTCAGGGAAGCGACGGTGAGAGCAATGCGTTGGCTTGCGATGTCGGCAATGCGGATGTCGGTGGCCTGCGCGGTCGCCCTGACTGCGTTGGCCTGGCTGGCGTAGAGGAGATATGACGCAGCGACCGCGGCGGCTGCCAGCGGCAGGAAGATCAGCGCGGCTCTCGTGATCGTGCCTCCGCCCACCTTGCCCTCGGACTCCGGGTGCGCTCCGGACCTACTCGACGCCACTCTCGGATTGCCCCCTCATCGGTGGTCAGCTAACCATAGCTAGGAATATTAGGCCAGATACGGGGTGGTCACTAGTCTTTTCGAGTAGGGCAGAGTTCGGCCCAGCAAGGCCCGAATTGGAGAGATTCCGGAGGGAATTGAGGAATCCCGCAAAAAGGTTTATATCCGCGCCGACTTCGGGGCTTGCCCATGTGACCACAGCCTCGGCAAACAAGGAAGCTACATGGCGAAAGAAGACCTTATTGAATTTTCGGGGACGGTGACCGAGTTGCTCCCCAATGCGATGTTCCGGGTCAAATTGGACAATGAGCACGAAGTGCTGGCCCACACCTCCGGCAAGATGCGCAAGAACCGCATCCGCGTTCTCGCCGGCGACCGCGTGAACGTGGAAATGACGCCCTACGACCTCACCAAGGGCCGAATCACGTTCCGCTTCAAGTAAGCCTCGAAGTTCCATCGATGCCGGTGGCTGACACCCGGCCCCAGCAGCTTGTCCTGGCTTCGGGTTCGGCGCGGCGGCGCGATCTGCTCCGGCAGATCGGGATCGAGCCGTCGCACGTCGACCCGCCCCATATCGACGAACATCATGGCCCGCGCGAGCTGCCGCTCGCTTATGCGGCGCGCATGGCGCGCGAGAAGCTGGCGGCGATCGCGCCCAGGCATCCCGGATGCTGGGTGCTGGCCGCCGATACGGTGGTGGCCTGCGGCCGGCGCATCCTGCACAAGGCGGAGGCCGAGGCGGATGCGCGCGCGTGCCTGGCGCTGCTGAGCGGGCGGCGCCACCGTGTGCTGGGTGGCATCGCGGTCGCGGGGCCCGATGGCCGCAGCGCGCACCGCGTCGTGACCACCACGGTCGCCTTCAAGCGGCTGACCCAGCGCGAGATCGAGGCCTATGTCGCGACCGGAGACTGGCACGGCAAGGCCGGCGGCTACGCGATCCAAGGCCACGCCGCCGCCTTCATTCCGTGGATCAACGGGTCCTATGGCAACGTTGTCGGCCTGTCGCTCAGCGACGCCGTCGCGATGCTGGCCGGGCTCGGTTGGCGGGCCTAGATGCAGCATCGCATTTTCATCGCGGGCGGCGAGGACAAGCTCGAGGTCTTCCGCTGGTCCGACGACCGGCTCGCGCAGGCGATCCGCGAGACGCCCGACACGCGCTCGCAGATCGGCGCCGTGTTGCTCGGCCGGGTCGAGCGCATCGAGCCGAGCTTGAATGCCGCCTTCGTCGAGATCGGCCTGGGCCGCCCAGGCCTGCTGCCGCTGAAGAAGCAGGGCAATCCGACCGAAGGCGCCATCATCCCGGTGCAGGTACGTCGCGACGAGCACGAGGGCAAGGCCGTGCGCCTGTCGGCCACCATCCACAGCGAAGTCGCCTACGAGCAGCAGCTGGCCTTGGCGAAGGGGCAGGGGCGCGTGCCGGCCTTGCTGGTGCCGCCGCCCAACGCCTGGCAGACCAGCCTCAGCGCGCTCGATCCGGCCGAGATCGAGGAGGTGATCTGCGACCGCCGGGTCGATGTCGCCGCCGTGCAGCGCTGGTGCGCGCTGCATGCGCAGGAGCTTGCCGACCGCGTGCGCCACGTGCCCGCGCGCGAGTGGCAGCCGGAGCGCGGCGAAGCGGAGGAGGAGATCGCGGCGGCGCTGGAAGAGACCGTGACGCTGCCCTGCGGCGGCAACCTGCTCATCGAGCCGGTGCGCACGCTGACCGCGATCGACGTCAATTCCGCGACCGCGACCCGCAAGGCGGGCCTGGAGCTGACGGCGCTGACCGTCAACCTCGAGGCCGCGCGCGAGGTGCCGCGCCAGCTGGCGCTGCGCAACCTCGGCGGCATTTCGGTGGTGGACTTCATCGACCTTGAAAACCGCAACAAGCGGGAGCAGGTGATGGAAGCCCTGCGCGCGGCCGCGACGATCGATCCGGCGGTCGAATGGGTCGGCAACATGTCGCGCCTGGGCCTTGTTGAAATCCTGCGCCGGCGCCGTGGCCCGACGTTGGCCGAGATGTGGAGCGGAGAGAAGCGCGATGGCTAAGGGCAAGAGTGGCTGCCCGATCTGCGGCAAGCCGGTCGACGACAAGGCCAAGCCGTTCTGCTCGGCGCGCTGCCGGAAGGTCGACCTCAACCGTTGGCTCAGCGAGTCCTATCGCATCCCCGACGCGGATCGCCCCGGCGCCGGCGGAGATGGCAAAAAT
>DATFDU010000261.1:0-3796 GCA_035251915.1 Dongiaceae bacterium
GCGTGCAGCACATCGTCGGCGGGATAGCGCGCCTCGTCCGGCAGGTCGATCCGGCGGCCGGTCACGTAATAGAAGCCGGTGCGCAGCAGCGAGGCGGAGCGCGCCACGTCACCCAGCAGGCGCGCGCCCATCAGGCTCGACAGCACCACCTGGCGCTGCACGGCCTCTTCCTTAGGCAGCGACTTCAGCGCCAGCAGGTCGTCGCGCACCGCGCTCAGCCATTCAAGGTCGGCGTCGAGCGCTCGGACCCGGCGGGTGTCGGCGAGGATCTGCGCTTGCAGCGCGCCAGCCGTCGCCGTCGTCGCTTCGGCTGCCTGGAGCAGCCCGGTCCACGTCTTCTGCTGTTCCTCATCGACCGGCGTGTAGTCGTTGAGGCCGAGCGTGAATTCCGCCGGGCCGTTCTGCAAGCCGGCGCGCAGGGCCTCCGCCTTCTGGTAGACCGTCGCCATCGAGGTCTTGAAGGCGGCGAACTCGGGATCGTTCTTCTGCTTGCCGGAGAGATGGCCAAGCGTCGGCGCGAGATGCGGCTCGACCGCCTTCCAGGCGGCATCGAAATCGGCGATCAGCAAGGCATAACTCTGATAGCGTCCCGCGATCTCGCGCAGGTCGCTCGGCGCCCCGGGGGGCAGCGCGCCGTCCTTGTCGCCATAGAAAGCGAACGGCTTGGTTGCCTTCGGAGTCCAGGCCAGCGAATAGGGTGCCGCGGCGGGCCGGCCGATGCCGATGGTGGTGTCGTTGACGATCAGGTCCTCGACGATCCGGCCGAACGTCAGCGCCTGCGCCTTTTCCGCGGTGTACCGCGCGAGCAGCGTCTCATCGATGATGGCGGCCTCGGCGATCTTGGCCTGGCCGTCCTGGATCATCTTCAGCAGCTTGGCGGCGTTGGCGCCGATGCGCTGCGCGGCGGCGGCGCGGTCAGCGCTCTGCGCCCGCAGGATCCGGTCCAGCTGGGTGACCTGCTTGGCAGGATCGGCGGCTTCGCCGGCGGTGAGGGCGCCCAGCTTCACGTCGTCCCAGAAGTCGAGCGCTCCCGCCTTCTTGCCGGTGCCGAAAATGTCGTCGAGCGACTTCTGGAAGGCCTTCAACTGCGCCGACAGGCCGGTCATCGGGACCTCGTTCGGTCCGTAGCCGAACGGATCGATGCGCAGCGCCATCTGCTCCTTGATCTGGTTGAGCGTGGCCATCGCCTGCTGGCTGGCGCGGCGCGACAGGCGCGGTGCAAGCTCGTCGATCTTGGCGCGCACGAACGCGCCGACCACCAGGTCGAAGGGCGCGCGCGCATGCAGCCGCGACAGCTTGGCGACGGCCAGGTCGGGCCATACCAGGGTGGCGCCGAACAGGCCGTCATAGATGGTGCCCGCCTGATCGCCGATCGCGATGTCGTAGCCCGCGGACCACAGTTGCTTGGGCAGACCGGAATCGAAGCCCTGGTCGGCGGTCTTGTTGTGGAACCAGCGCAGCGGATCGTCCTTCAGCTGCGCCAGCGAGGTTTCGCTGGCGCCGGCAGGCGGCACGACCGTCCGCACCTTGATGCGCAGGCTGCGCTTGGGCGCACCGGCGGCGGGCCATTGCGGCTGGGCGTTCAGCACCCAGCCCTGGGTCGGAAACATGAAGGGCATATCCGGGGCGCGCGCAAGGTCGAGCGTGCCGGCGATGATCTCCACGGCCTGATCCCGCTCGGCCGGCGGATCCACCAGCGTGATGGTGCCGGCGCCGGTGAAGCGCACGGAGTCCGCATAGAGCTTGATCGTGCCATCGGTCAGGCGCAGCGGCATCGCCACGATGATCTCGCGTGCCTCGATGCTGATCTCGGAGGTGTCGCCCAGGGCTTGCCCGGGCGCGGTTGCGAACGCGGAAAACAGCCGCGGCGTCAGCTCGACGATGTCGCCGGCGATGCGATAGGCGAAGCGGTCGCCATCGGGGCGGCGCCACACCATCACCTCACGGTCCTCGTTCCAGAAGAACGAGGGGTCGACCAGCTCGGTTTCCGCCAGGATCGGCGCGACGCAACGGTCCATCAGGTTCTGCGCGGTGGCCGGGGTCGCGCCGAACCCAACCGAGAGCACCATCGCCGCGCACCACAAGACCCGCTTGACCTGGAACGAGGGGACGCCTTGACCGTGATTCATCGCAATCCGAGAGCGTGAGGCGACCGAGTAGTTCCTGGCAGCTCTAGACTGTCATGCATGGTCTTGATCGGCTTCGGCAATCTGCCGTTAATGTGGAAGTCCCCGGGGCGGCACTATAGGCGCAGCGCCCCCAAAGATCAAAGCAGCCGATGATGCGAGAACTGGCAGAATCGGTGACCTACGTCACATGCGCGAGACGCGGCGGGAGTGCTCAGCAGGTGATCGTGCCGCGCGCTGTGCTCAGCGTGGCCGATAGGCGTTGAGGATCATCTGCACCGCGCCGTCCACGACCTCCTCGGGGGTCGGATCGTCAGGCCGGACCGGCAGGTTGAGCAGCCGGCGCAGATAAAGCGGACCCTTGACCAGTGCGACCAGCTGGTCCGCCGCCAAGGTCGGATTGGGAATGACGAGTTTGCCGTCCGTCGTCGCCTTGCGCAGGAACTCGGCGAGCGCGGCGCGGAAGGGCAGGGGGCCAGTGCTGTACCAGGCCTCGACCAATTCGGGGAAGCGCGGACCTTCCGACACGATGATGCGGTAGACCTTGATCGGACCCTCGCCGAGCAGGAAGTTCTCGATCGAGCTTGCGATGCGGCGCAGGGCCACGCCGATGTCCGGCTCGTCCGCGACCTGCGGAAACAGGTCGACGGCGAATCCCTTGCAGGCATGCTGGATGATCGCGGCGAACAGCTTCTCCTTGCTGCCAAAATGGGAATAAACCGTGGCCTTGGACACCCCGGCCGCCCTGGCAACCTGGTCCATGCTGATCGCGCCGTAGCCTTCCGCGATGAACAGCTCCTTGGCGGCCTGCATGATTTTCAAGGCCTTGGGCGCCCCGAACTCGTCGGCAGTGTCGATATCCAGGTTCGCCCTGGAGCGTGGCATCACATCGGTGGTCACAGACTCGGCTTCTCCCATGCTCGCTGCCGGCAATCTAGCACGCCCCACCAGCGTTAACAAAACTAGTCGGTTTAGTTCTGCTTGACAAGGTAGACTTCCGTATTCCATTTTTCAGTCTTGCAGTACTGGTCAGTTTAGTTTTTCGACCAAAACGCCGCCAGGAGAGGAAATCGGACATGATTCGGAAGATCGCACTGGGCCTTGGGCTGCTGGCCGTCCTGGCCGGGCTCGGCGTTGGCGGACATTACTGGTGGCAGGTCGGCCGGTTCCAGCAATCGACCGATGACGCCTATGTGGAGAGCGACATCTCCGCCATCAGCCCGCGCATCGACGGCTACATCCAAGAGGTGCGGGTCGCCGACAACCAGGCCGTTCGCAAGGGCGAC
The DNA here is from genome assembly GCA_035251915.1 of Dongiaceae bacterium. Taxonomy (GTDB): domain Bacteria; phylum Pseudomonadota; class Alphaproteobacteria; order Dongiales; family Dongiaceae; genus Dongia_A. The sequence goes on from DATFDU010000261.1 coordinate 3,413, forward strand.
GTGCTCGCGGTGATCGACTCCCGCGATTTCCGCGCCCGGCTCGACCAGGCAGCCGCCACCCTCGCCACCGACCAGGCCGCGGTCGCGACCTACGACAGCCAGATCGCGTTCCAGCATTCCAAGATCGAGCAGGCACAGGCCCAGCTGGATTTCGCCGGCGCCGAACTCGAGCGCGCCAAGGCGACCTATGACCGGCGCAAGAAAATGGTCGATGACAAGATCATCAGCGTCCAGGAGATGGACGATGCCAGCGCCGACTATCGCAAGGCCAAGGCCGACGTGGTGCAGATGCGCGCCGCCCTGGTGGCGGAGCGGGGCCGGCTGGCGGTGATCGAGGCCGAACGCCGCCAGGCCGAAGCCAAGGTCAAGCAGTCGCGGGCCGCG
>DATFDU010000262.1:0-22061 GCA_035251915.1 Dongiaceae bacterium
GATCGCGGCTGCTCAGCCTGCGCGAAGAGGACTTCTGCGTCGCCGCGCAATTGATGGGCGCGTCGCCCAAGCGCATCATCTTCCGCCACCTGATGCCGAGCTTCATGAGCCACCTGATCGCCTCGGCCACCCTCGCGATTCCCAACATGATCCTGGGCGAGACCGCGCTCTCCTTCCTCGGCCTCGGCATCCGCCCACCGATCACCTCGTGGGGCGTGCTGCTCAACGAGGCGCAGAACATCAACGTGGTGGTGCTCTATCCCTGGCTGATGCTGCCGATCGTGCCGGTCATCATCGTGGTGCTGGCGTTCAACTTCATGGGCGACGGACTGCGCGACGCGGCGGATCCGTACCGGTAATCGGGCGGGCGCCGAGCCCAAGCGGCGCCCGCCGGTTTCCGGTTGACGCCCTAACCCTGCGTCAGCGAGATCGCATCCAGGATGATCGAGCCGGTGGTGGCGTTCTCCCACCCGATGGTGGTCCGCACCGTGTCGTGGGCGCCAGTGGTCGAAAGCACGCAGGCAGTCGGCGCGCCCAGGAAGTCCGCGGTCTTGAATCGGATGCTGCAGGTCTCCGTGTCCACGACCGTGCCGCCCGACAGCGTCTCGATCAGCACGGTCATCCGCTCGCCGACGGTGAGGCCTGCACCTTCCCCCAGCATGGTCAGGGTGTAGGTTTCGCCCGCGCTGCCGGCCAGGCCGCGCGACTGGCTGATCGTCTCCAGCGCGCTGTTCGCCAGGAAGGTCAGCGCGAACTTGCCGTTCGGCGTCGCCGCATGGCGGATGCGGCCATCGCCGCCGCCGCTCGCGACCAGCGTCCAGTCGCTGGCGCCGTCCAGCTCCTGCTCGAAGCCGGGATTGGCGAGCAGGCCCTGGTATTCCACCGGTCCGCTGTCGCAGGCGAATTCGCGGTCGCCGTCGCCGTCGTAGAAGCGCGCATCGCCGTTCTGGTCCTTCTTGTTGGCGTCGCGGTTGCAGATGCGCTGGCGGCCGCCGTCAATCGCCGGCGAACCGGCCAGCAGCGCGTGAGTCAGCGTCTCGCCGCCGTTGGCTCCGAGCGTGGCCAACCCAAGGTCCGCGACCGATTGCCGGTCGGCGGTGTGGGTGAAGCCGCAGCTTGTCCCGCTTTCCAGGTTGCCGCCGTTGGTGGTGAGGATGACGGCGCCGCTGACGGTGCAATCCGCGCCGCCCGCCTGCGCACCGACGATGGAGTTGCCGGCATCCAGGATCGGGCCTGAAATCCCCTCCACCAGGTAGATGCCGCCGTTGGTATTGTTGGTGACGATGCTGTTGGCGAGCTTGAGGGTCGCCGCATCGGGCGATAACGGCGTGCCCTTGATGTAGGCACCGCCGCCGGCGAGGTCGGCGGAATTGCCGCTGACCGTGACATTCGCGAGTTCGACGGTGCGGGCCAGCAAGCCGCTGTCGAGGGCGATCGCGCCGCCGTGGTGCCGCGCGTGATTGGCGGAGAAGGTGCTGAGGCTGACCGTTGCGCTGCCGCTTTCCAGGAACAGCGCGCCGCCGTCGTCGGCGCTGTTGTCGGAGATCGCGGTGTTGCGGATGGCGAGGATGTTGCCGGACTGGCGGATGGCGCCACCCTGCGAGAAGCCATGCGACGCGGTCGCGGCGTTGGCAGAGAGCGTTCCGTGGGTGATGAGCACCGTCTCGTCGGTCGCGTTGCTGCTCGACATATGGATCGCGCCGCCGAACGGCACGGCGCCCGAGATGCTGTTGGCACTGATGTTCGTGCGGTCCAGCGTTGCGTTGGTATCCAGCAGATAAAGCCCGCCGCCGGTCGCGATGCCGTCGGATGGATGGCTGACGCCGTTGCCGGCCAGGGCGCGGTTCTCCGCGACCTCGCATCCTCCGCAGGTCAGGGTGCTGGCCGAAACATGCAGCGCACCGCCACTGGCGTAGCCGCCTCGCGCGGCGGCGCTGATCCCGCCGTTGGCGACGTTCTGGACCAGGTCGACATCGGTCATGGTGAGCGTGACGCCGCTCAGCGCGACGGCGCCGCCCATGCCCAGCGCGCTGTCGCCGCCGGAGGCTGCGCCGCCGGAAACGGCATTGGCCGAGAAGCTCGTCACGTCAACGGAACCGGCCGAGTTGATCAGGAAGAGAGCGCCGCCCCTGGCGACACCGGCGGTGCTCACGCCGGCACCGCCGACCGCGAAGTTGCTGCTGAAGGTGGTGTCCTCGATGATGAAGGAGGTGAGATCACTGGCCTTGATCGCGCCGCCTTCCCCAACCCCGCCCAAGAAGCCCGCGGCGCTGGCATCGCCGCCATAGGCATTGTTGAGGACGAGCGACGAGTTGCGGATCTCCAATGTGCCGGCGACCGCATAGATGGCGCCGCCGGAGGCGTTGCCGCCGTTGCCCGCCGGATTGTCGTCGCCTTCGGCAACGCATTCCTGGATGACGCTGTCCTCGATCTTGAGCCTGCCGTTGCGCAAGAAGATGCAGCCGCCGGCCGGGCCGCCCAGGCCAAAGATGTTGACCGGGCCCGTGACACGCCCGTTCTGCAACAGGATGTTGGAGAGGGTGACGTTCGCCGGCGTGGTGCTGGTGCCGATCTCGAGGAAGCGGAAGTTCGGCGTGCCGATGGTGAAGTCGCGGCTGATAATGCGCTGGTCGCCGGTCGCGACGATGATCAGGTCCTCGATCACCACCGGCAAGCCGTTCACGCCGTTGTTGGCGACGCTCAAGGTCTCGTTCAACGCCACCACGATGCGGTCGCGCCCGACGGCGCCCGCCGCGCAGCCGCCGACTGCGGCGTTGGTGTTGGCGCTCTCGATGGCCTCGGCCAGCGTGCAGGTGGCGCCGGTGGTGATGGTGAGTGCCTCGGCCGGGACTGCGGCGAGTATGGACATGAGGGATGCCGACAGCATCCCCAAAGCAAGGTTTCTCATGGTTTCAGCCCCTGATCATGAAAGTGCGGCAATAGCGAGCGCGGCGAGTCCCGGACCGCCGACGGTCGAACGCAAATGCGGTGTGCCGATCTTTTTGGTTAGACTAGGCGTTGGTACGAATAACGGCCGTCAGGTCGACGGCGCTGGAAATCCCTCGATGCGCACAATGACGTTCCACGGAGCACTCTCGTTTCATCAAACTCCCCCGACGACACTGATCGTGCGGTGCATGACATAATCGCGATTCGGGCAACCGTGGTGTGATGGCGGTCACAAGGTGCGATCCGGAGCGCCGGGTTTCGCCGGACTTGTGCCGGACATACATGAGGGTGGGAGTCCTTAACGCTCCGAGAGCGCTGGTGACGGTGGCGGAAGGCAGCGGCACGCGTGTCGAACGCATCGCGGATATTGCGTCACTCGATCGCGTTGCGGCGCGTTGACCCCTAAAACAAGATCGCCGGGCGCGAGGCCCGGCGATCGTGGGTGCTATCGGGGCTGTGTTACCCCTGGGTGTCCGCGGCGCGGCGCCAGGTGTCGATGACCGAGTATTCCAGCCAGGTGCGGTCGAGATAGGGCGCCGTCTCGAAGTAGCGACGCGCGTTCTTGAGGTCGCCCTTGGAGTAGGCGAGCATGCCGACATAGGAGTGCGCGATGCCCATGCGGGTCCACTTGGTGTCTTCCGGACCCTTCTCCGCTTCCTTCAGGAAGTCGTCGGAAGTCATCTCGCCCTGGAACACCTTCACCAGCTTGACCTGCCAGCTGTCGAGGTCGTCATGCGGCTGGATCAGATCCTTGACCGCGGCCTTGGCCTCGTCGGCCTTGCCGGTCTTGTTGAGGGCGACCGCCAGCATCATGGCGGACCAGATGTCTTCCTTCTTGTTCTTGCGCGCGACCTTCAGCACCTCGATCGCCTGCGCATCCTTGCCCTGGGCCAGGAGGCCGGCGCCGAGCGCGATGGCCGGGTTCGGATCCTCGTCGGTCTCCGCCATCGCCCGGCGCAGGTCCTTCTCGGCCTCCTCGAAATGGTGGCCCTCGTTCTGCGCGAACACGGCGCGCATCATCTGGGCCCAGGTCGCCTTCGGATTCTCCTTCATGATCTTGCGCAAATCCTCGCGCGCCGGCTCGGACTGGCCGATACGGAAGCGCACCATCGCGCGCATGAACAGCGGATGCTCGTACTTCTTGATGTATTTCAGCATCTCGTCATAGGCCGAGAGCGCGGCGCGATGCTCGCCGGCGCAGGCCATCGCGTCGGCCCACTCCATGCGGATGTCGGGGCTGTAGCCGAGGCGGTCCCACGACTTGCGGAACAGGTTGGCGGCGTTCTTGCACTCGCCGCCGCGCGCCAGCAGGTAGCCCTGGATGGTCTGCAGCTCGTTCATCTCGGGGAACGCCTTGCGCCAGGCCGCCATGTCGTCGACCGCCTTGCGCCAGGCCGTGCTGTAGCCGAGATCGTCCTCGTCGACGATGTCGATGCGCACGCTGCGCACCTCGCGCGAGTCCGGATGCAGCTCGAGCAGCTTGTCGATCTCGGTCAGCGCCGCCTCGGCGCCGCGCGCGTTGTGCAGCGCGATCAGCCAGCGGGCCGCCAGCGCCATGTCGTCGGGCCGCTTGGCGCGCTGCTTCTCGAGTTCCGCGACCAGGCTTTCGTCCTTCTCGCCGTACGGCTTGTTGGTGCCGGCACCGAACGTGCGCGCACCCTTGTCGTCCTTCAGGAACGGCCGCACCCGATCGAGGAAGCCGGAGACCGGATTGCCCAGCTGCATGTGCTGCACGCGCCAGGGCCAGCCCTTGGGATTGGCGCCTTCCAGCAGCTCGTTGCGGATCGAACCGCCGCCATAGCCCATGGTCAGGATCGCGGCCACGCGCCAGCCGCCGTTGCCGTCCGAGATCAGGATCGGCGAGCCGGAGGAGCCGGGCCGCGCGAAGCAGGTGCTGTTCCACAGCGGGAACTCGACCTGGCCCCAGAACTCGCATTTCGAATCGTCCACCAGGTGCGAGATGCCGGAGACCGGCGGGCCGCTGATGCCGCGGGCCGGCAGCGGCTGTTCGCGCTTCAGCAGGGTCTCGCTGGTGATGCCCTCGAGCGCCAGGGGGATGTAGCCCTTGGTGCCCGCGCCCAGGCACGTCTCGAGCTTCAGCAGCGCCCAGTCCTCGTTGTAGTTCTCCCAGTTCGCCTTGCGCTTGCCGGCCGGATCGTCCGGCTTCGGGAATTGATACTGGCCCCAGATCACCGGGATCGCCTTGGTGGAATCCAGGATCTCCGGCAGCTTGGAAATGTCGGTGGCCTTGCGCACCTTGGCCTGGTCGCGCACCGGGCCGATCACGAACTGGATGCTGCTCTTCAGCGGCAGGTCGTTGGTTTCGACATCCGGATCGGACGGGTCGACCACGTGGCGCGCCGTCATGATGTGGCATTCGCCGACCAGGAACGCGGTGCCCCAGCTCTCGTAGTTGGGCTCGCCCGGTTCGGCCTTCACGCGCTTCGGATGCTTCACCACCAAGTTGCCGATGCCGAGGCGATCGTCGCGCCGCACCAGCTCGATGTCGTTGAGCTTGAGGATGTCCTCGATCAGCGGGTTCTGCGGGATCGATTCGGCCGATGCCGGGCCCGCCGCCATCAGCATCGCGAAGGCCAGCGCCAGCGCGAGGCCGGCGCCGATCGCCACCTGCATTGCGTAACGCACCATTTCGCTCACGGAGACGCCCGCTGCGCGCACAGTCGAAGCCATGGTTTGCCTCAAAGGATTAACCTAAAGACCGGATTAAGGAGCGTAGCGGGCGAAGTCCTAACAACCGGCTAATAACGGCGGCTTCCCGACCCTCGGCGCGCGAGTGACATTCATGCAATTTGAGCAAAAATTGTGAACCGGCACACCTCGATCTACGACTGATCCCATCGACAGGCCGGGCCGTCGCTGAATATTTTCCGGGTGCGGACGGCCTTGGGGTTAGAAACCGTTCGGCTGCATCAATCGGGGAACGCGTGACTGCGCCCGGGTGGCATCGCGCCATCCGGGGGCAGGATGCCGGGATGGCGTGCCGGCTCCCAGGCCGCGTAGAGTCCCGCGGTCGGCGCGATCGCGCTGGTCGCTCAAGCTTGAGGCTCAATCGGTGATGCGGATATGCCCCGGCTGCCCGGCGACGCGCTTGAGCCAGGCGCGGATGCCGCGATAGCGCGCAAGGTCGAAGCCGCCTTCGTGCGCGACATGCGTATAGGCATAGAGCGCGATGTCGGCGATCGAATAGGCGTCGCCCGCGAACCAGGCGTGATCCTTGAGCCGGCTTTCCATCACGTCGAGCGCATGATAGCCGCGCTCGGTGCGCATCGGCAGCTGCGGCTCGTTCTCGCGCGTCTTGCCGAGATGCGCGACCCAGTGACGGACCACGGCGATGTAGGGCTCGTGGCTGTACTGCTCGAAGAACATCCATTGCAGCGCCGCGGCGCGATCGCGCTTGCCGGCGGGCCAATATTTCGTGCCCTCGGCGAAGTAATAGAGGATGGCGTTGGATTCGAAGAGATAGGAGCCGTCGGCCAGGCGGATGGTCGGCACCTTGCCGTTCGGATTCCGGCTGAGGAATTCTGCGGTGCGGGTGGAGCCGTCATCGACGTCGAACTCGATGCGCTGGAACTTGAGGCCGAGGTGAGAGAGCAGCAACCGCACCTTGTAGGCGTTGCCGGAAATGGCGGAATCGTAGAGAACGAGGTCGCTGGTCATGGCGGGCTCCCAAGGTGTCCAGGGTTAGTCCTACGGACCCTATCGCCGGCGCAAGCCAGAAGTTATGATGCTAAGGCTTAGTAAAGCTGAGGCATCATGCGTCCTCTGCCACCCCTCACCGCCTTGCGCGCCTTCGAGGCTGCGGCCCGCCACGGCAATTTCGTGAAGGCTGCCGCCGAGCTCGGCGTCACCGCCGGCGCCATCAGCCAGCACATCAAGGGGCTGGAGGAGCGGCTCGGCCTTACGCTGTTCCGGCGCCTCGCGCGCGGGGTGAAGCTGACGGAGGCGGGGCGCGCCTACCTGCCCGGCATCGCCGACGGCTTCGACCGGCTGGCGCGCGCCACGCTGCAGGTGCACGAGTCCGGCCTCGCCGGCCGGCTCACCATCACCGTGCTGCCGAGTTTCGCTGCCGGCTGGCTGGTGCGGCGGCTGCCTGCCTTCCGCGCGCGCCATCCGGACATCGACCTGGTGATCCGTTCGGAGCGGCAGACCGTCGACCTGCATCGCGAGGATGCCGACCTCGCGGTGCGCTACGGGCTCGGCGATTTCCCGAATCTCGAGGCGACGCACCTGATGCGCGAAGAGATCTTTCCGGTGTGCGCGCCGGCCCTGCTCAACGCCGACCCTCCCCTGCGCGTGCCGGCCGATCTCGCGCGCCACGAGCTGCTGCACGATGCCGGCGCGCTCGGCAACGAGCCGTGGATCCGCTGGCAGCCGTGGCTCGACGCCTTCGGCCTCAGCGACGCCGGCAAGAGGCCGGGCGTGCATTTCACCGATTCGGTGCAGCTCTACCAGGCGGCGCTGTTGGGCCAGGGCGTCGCGCTCGGGCGCAGCGTGCTGATCGGCGACGAGCTGGCGGCCGGCCGGCTGGTGCGGCCGTTCGCCGATGCCCGCGCGTCATCCTATGCCTACTACGCCGTGACCACGCGCGCCGCCCGCGCCAATCCGCGCGTCGCCGCGTTCATCGCGTGGATGATGGCGGAAGTGCAACCGGTGGAAGAAGGCTGATGCAGAGAGTCAGTGCACCGGCGCGATCGCCGCGGCCTGTGCCAGTGCGATGCGCAGATCGGGTGCGCCGCACTTGTCGGCGTCGAGCGGCTGCAACGTCAGCTCGGCGTCGCGCAGCAGCACCGCGAGCGAGATGAGCGATGGCAGGGCCGCGCGCGCGGCGGCGGGCGGGAGCAGCTGCGTCAGGGCGGACCACGATATGCCGTGCTGCTTACGCTGGCTCGCGGCGACGGCGCCGAGCAGCAGCGCTTCGTCGGGGCTCACATAGGCGCAGCGCGGGCAGCGCAGGTCGATCTCGCGCAGCGCCGCGGCGGCGAGCGCGGAAAAGACGTCGTCGATCAACTCCATGGCCTGCGGCACGCCGGCGCGCAGGAAGCCTTCGCCGGCAACGCCGCGATAGGCGCTCGGCTGGTCCTTGCCTTGCCGGTAGGCCAACAGCCACGCGCGCATGCCCCACAGCAGGAACTGCCCGGCGGCGTCCAACTCCTCCGTGCGCAGTCCGGTCTCGTGGTCGTTGGCGGGCGCAGCGTGGGTGGTGCGGCCGGTCATGCAATCTCCGCCGATGTCGGGAAATGGGGCGCTCGCGGGCCGGCATTGCCAGTGTTGGTCTCGGCGTTTCTGGGAGAAGCCGTCGCCGCCCCGCGAGCCCGATCCTTGTAGCAAGGGTCGAATGCAATTGCAAGTCATTCTCAAAAAGAATCTGCCGCGGCCGTGTTCGCGCGCATGAAAAAAACCGGGCGGGTGGGGTGCCGCCCGGTTTTGCGGAGCCTGGTTGCGTGCTCAGGCTGCCTTGGCGGCCGCCGGCTCGAGCCTTTCCGCGAAGGCCTTGATATCGGCCAGCACCGGCGGATGGACGTCACGCCCCTCGAGGTTCTTGCGCAAGGCGAGCAGCTCCTTGCGAGCGAGGTCGACGGCGCCTTCCTGGGTCAGGAGCAGCGCCCGCTCGCGCACCAGGCGGTGGTACGGCAGGTTGAACGCCTTGAGCGGCGTCTGCTCATAGAACGCCAGGGCCGGCGCGGTCAGCGCGACCGCGGCTCCGGGATCGGCTTGGTGCGTGCGCACCAGCGCCGGCTTGTTGTCCGCCCGGCGGTAGAAGTCGCGGCCGATGCTCTTCGCCAGCGTGCGCGCCGCGGCGAACGCCACCGGGGTGTCCCTGAAGCGCTCGACCGCCTCATGCAGCTGGTCCATGCCCTTGCTGAGGAAGGGCGACTGCGATCCGCCGAGGTAGAGCGTCATGCCGACCTGATTCGAGAAGTAGTCGGCGGCAAAACGATCTTCCTCGCGCGACATCGGCCGGCCGACCCGGAGTTTCAGGGTGTTGGACGATACCGCGATGCCGAGCGCGTCGTAGACCGCACGGATCTGGTAGTCGCCCGGCTCGTCGAACGAGAACCCGCCGCCGCCGTAGGTCAGATGGACCAGCTCGCTGTAGCGGTCCTTGCCTTCGTTGGCGCCGTCCTGGCGCAACGGCTGCAGCGTGTGGCGCACCGCATCGCCGATCTGGCACAGGATCGGCCCGTGCATCAGGATGCGTCCGTCGGGCCGCCGGATGAAGATGGCGACATTGCCGAACTCGGGCGCCAACCTGGCGTCGATCTCGACCGGCACGTCGGATGCGTTGCGCAGCCTGAGCTCGATATTCACCGGCTCCATGAAGTCGACATAGCCGGTCGAGCGCAGCAGCAGCTCTACCGGCGCCGCGGCGTCCGATTGCACGAACGCCTCGGCCGGCGATTCGAGGTGTCCGCCCGATGACCATGGGTCGCCGCCCATGATGACGCTGACACGGTCGCCATGGCGCATGTGCAGCAGCTCCTCGTCGTCGAAGCGGAAGTTGAAGTTGCCCCAGAAGCTGTCCGGACCGTTGAGATCGTCGTAGCGCCAGTCATAGTTCATCCAGGACAGGGCATTCGGGCGGCTCTTGTTCCAGGAGTGCAGGAAGTTGAAGGCGTGCCCGGCCTCGTGCACCCAGGTATAGAGGAACTTGCGCATGGCCTCGGCCTGGGCCTGGTTGGCGGGCACGCCGGCCTGCAGGTCGTTGAACCAGCTGTGATTGCGGAACACGGCGAAACCCTGCCGCTCCGGCGCCTCGCCCGCGCCGCCGAATGCGGCGGCGGCGTCGAACATGATGCCGCCGACCCCCGGATTGTCGAACTGACCTGCCATCATGCCCCACATGTTCCAGCGCGGCCAGCTGGCCGACATCTGGCTGAAGGCGACCTCCATCGAATCGTGCAGCTCCGCGGGCGACCAGCTGGCGAAGCCGGGCGCGCTGTCGTCGATGGTGGTGTGCACCGGATCGATCGTCACATCGATGCCGGCTTCGCGATAGGTTTCCTCGATGGTCAGGGTGCGCTGCGCCGTCCCGGGCGGCCGGTTGTTGTGCCAGGTGGTGTCGTAGCTCGGCACCTGCGGCGTCGCCGGGAGGGATGCGCAGAAGTCGGTCTCCAGCTTCATGTGGCGGAAGCAGTTGGAGCGGTAGGCGCAGACATAGGTGGTCGAGCCGGCCGGCGTGGTGAAGGTCGCGGTGGCCGGGCCGGTGGAGAAGCTGCTGAAGGGAATCGTGACCGTGAGATCGGTCGTCACATGGGTGCCGCGCCAGTAGCGGACCCGGCCCGAGATCTCCACCTTGCAGCGCTGCCAGCGCACGGTCGGCGCATCGACGATCCAGGATTCGATGAAGGTGCGGATCGGACCGATGAACTTTCCGCCGAACCGCCATCGGTAGATGTCGCCGCTCAGCTTGTTGAGGACCGGGGAGTTGGCATAACGGCGGTCGACGTCGACGCGCAGGTCGAGCACCGGCCCCAGGATGGTCGGCACGCCGGTGCCGCCTTCATAGCGGCCGCTCACCGGCCCGTGGAAGATGCACCGCCAATCGATCGGCGGCAGGTCGGGCCCCGGCCAGTTCGGTCGATCGGGCCAATTCGGGATCGGGTTGTCGGGATTGGGTGTGAACGCCGGATCGCCTGCTGTGGCACCGGGATGCTCGTGCTCGTTCATGACTCCCTCCTATGTCTGGTTCACGCATATCCGAAGGGCTGGCTGCGAACCGCGAGCTGCAGCTGCCCATTTGCGATGTTCGCCGCGACGAAGCTGTCGCCCGATGCGGGAATGGCCATGCTGGCGGAAAGATCGCGATCCGGCAGGACCAGCTCGAGCCGGATGTCCGCCTGCGCGGGCTTCTGAAGCTCGACGATCTCGGCATAGCCCAGAAGCGGCTTGGTGGTGAGATGCGCGCGGCGCGCGCGCTCCACGCCGTCCAGCCGGATCACCGCCGTGTCGTCGTTGAAGCCTTCCTGCAGATGAATGGACAGAACCGCCATCGGGACTCCAGCTCTCCATGCAGCGAGGCCAGCACGACGCGGCGCTCGCGAAAGCAGCACCACATCTTCATGCGCCGCGCACCGCGCCGCATGCTGCCGGCCGTCACTCGCAACACAGAACGCGAGGCACTCGCCTCGTTCCGTTGCGTCTTCTTTTGCTGTTTTGTTTGAACCCGCTGCGCCTGCGTCAATGCACGCCGCTCAGTCCCTGCGACGCCGCGCACCCATATCAGGCGTTGCGCACACAGCGCGAAACGCCGCTTTCCTTATACTCCCGCGCGCCCGCTGATTCAATTCAGGCGGTGTGACGGCTCGGGAAAAGGCCGACAATTCTGCTCTATTGCCGTGCCGCCAGACCGGGGTGTGACGTGCGGCAGCACGTGCCGGGCGGCTATTCCGGCAGCCCGGCCTTGTGGAAGGCTTCGAGCACATGCGCGCGGTCGCTGTCGCGGCGCAGGGGCTGACGCTCGATGGCGCGCCTGATCGTGAAGTCGGGCTTGAGGCGCAGAGTCTCGCCGGCATGGTGACGCGCGCGCTCGATGTTGCCCAGCATGGCGTGGCTGGCGGCCATATAAAGGTGCGCCCAGTAAGGCGGCTCGTTCGAGCGCTCCATGGCGGTGATGGCCTCTTCGTATTGCCGCGCCATGAAATGCGCGAGGCCGGTGATCGGCCACAGCCAGCTCGGCTCGAAGAACGGATCGAGCGCGCGCGCCTCGCGGAAATAGCCGAGCGCCTTCTCCGGCTCGCCCAGCGTGATGTTGAGGTCGCCGAAGCCAGCCATCAGCAGCGCGCTGTTGGGGTTGAGCTCCCGCGCCTTGCCGTAATGGTACTCCGCGCGCGACCAGGCGCCGCGCGTCTGGTGAAGGCGTGCGACTGCGACCTGGGATGACGGATCGTTGGGATCGATCGCCACCGCCTTCTGCGCCAGCGCGAAGGCGCGATCGAGCAGTTCCGGCGACGCGTTGAAATCGCGGAACCAGTCGGTCATCTCGAGATTGGCGAGCAGCGAGTAAGCCTTGGCATAGCCGGGGTCGAGCGCGATCGCCTGCTCGAACAGCTTGCGCGCCTCCTCCGCCGCGCCGGGCCGGTAGAGCGGCAGCGCATCGCCCTTCAGCACCAGCTCATAGGCGGCGAGGCTGGCCGGCGGCTTGCGCTGCGCGCGCTCGGTGGCGGCGGCGTGCATGCGCCCGACCAGGGTGGCCGCGATGGTCTTCACCACCTGGTCCTGGACGGCGAACAACTCCTCCTCGTTGCGGTCGAAGCGGTCGGCCCAGACGTGATGGCCGGTGGCGGCATCGATCAGCTGCGCGGTGATGCGGATGCGGTTGCCGAGGCGCCGCAGGCTGCCTTCGACGATGTACTGCACGCCCAGCTCGCGGCCCACGCGCTGCACGTCGACATCCTGCCCGCGATAGCGGAACGAGGTGTTGCGCGCCAAGACGTGCAGCTGGCGGAAGCGCGCCAGCTGCGTGATGATGTCCTCGGTGATGCCGTCGCAGAAGTATTGCTGATCGGGATCGCCGCTCATGCTGCTGAACGGCAGGACGGCGATCGACGGCTTGCTGCCGGCGACGGCGCCGGCCGCGATCGGCAGGCGCGCGAGGCCCGCGACGCGATAGACCCGCACCGGCGCGCCGATGTTCTTGAGGCTCTGCTCGCCCAGCTCCTCGAAGGCGGTCTCGAACTTGTTGCGCACCTGGTCATAGGCGGTGCCGGAGATGTAGATGCCGCCCGGCTCCGCGGCGCCTTCCAGGCGCGCGGCGATGTTGACGCCGTCGCCATAGAGGTCGCCGCGCTCGACCACGATGTCGCCGAGATTGATGCCGATGCGCAGCACGATGCGGCGGTCGTCCGGCTGCTGGCCGCCGGCAGTCGCCATCGCCTGCTGCAGCTCGATGGCGCACTGCACGGCGTTCACGGCGCTGGCGAACTCCACCATGATGCCATCGCCCGTCACCTTGAACACGCGGCCCTCGTGCTTTGCCACCAGGGGCGAGACGATCTCCTTGCGGCGGGACTTGAGCGTGGCCAGCGTGCCCACCTCGTCCAGTTCCATCAGCCGGCTGTAGCCGACGACATCGGCGGCGAGGATGGCGGCAAGGCGGCGCTGGATGCGATCTTCGGCCATCAAATGCCCAATGGGTGCGTGTTCTCGCATCATAGGAATGCGCGCCACAGGTGTCTATCGAGACCGGTCCGGCGAGCGGCTATAGTGTACGTCAACAATCCATCGTGGAGGCATGAGATGATTGAGAAACTGACGGCGGCGGACCGCGCCGCGGCGCTGCAGGAGCTGGCGGGCTGGCAGCCGGTCGAGGGTCGCGACGCCATCCAACGCTCCTTCAAGTTCAAGACCTTCAACGAGGCCTGGGGCTTCATGAACCGTGTCGCGCTGATGGCGGAAAAGGCCGACCACCATCCGGAATGGTTCAACGTCTATAACCGCGTCGACATCCTGCTGACCACGCACGATTGCAACGGCCTGAGCCAGCGCGATGTGAAATTGGCGAAGCAGATATCAGGGATCGCTGGCTAGAAGTCAGAAGTCGGAAGTCGGAAGTCGGAAGTCGGAAGGGGCAGACGGCTCGCCATTCTGACTTCTGATTACTGACTTCTGACTTCTATTTCGGCGCCATCCGCAGCGCGCCGTCGAGGCGCACGACTTCGCCGTTCAGCATCACGTTCTCGATCATGTGCTGCACCAGGCGCGCGACCTCTGTGGGGTCGGCAAGGCGCTGCGGGAACGGGATCGACTGCGCCAGCGCGTCCTGCATGTCCTGCGGCAGGTTGGTCAGCATCGGTGTCGCGACCAGGCCGGGCGCGACCGAGAGCACGCGGATGCCGTGGCGCGCCAGGTCGCGCGCCGCCGGCAGGGTCATACCCGCCATGCCGGCCTTCGAGGTCGCGTAGGCGATCTGGCCGATCTGGCCTTCATAGGCCGCGATCGAGGCGGTGTTGATGACGACGCCGCGCTCGCCGTCGGCGAGCGGCGCCAGCGTCGCCATGTCGGCGGCGGCAAGCCGCAGCAGGTTGAAGGCGCCGATCAGGTTGACCTCGACCACGCGGCGGAAGATATCGAGCGACAGCGGCCCGTCCTTGCCGAGGATGCGGCCGGGCGACAGGATGCCGGCGCAGTTGACCAGGATGCGCGCCGGCCCGTGGGCACCGCGAGCTTGCGCGATGGCCTGCTCGGCGGATTGCGCGCTCGCGATGTCGCAGGCGAGAGCAAGGCCGCCGATGTCCGCGGCGGTCGCCTTGGCGCCATCGGGATTGACGTCGAGCACGGCGACCCTGGCGCCGAGCCCGGCCAAGTGCTTTGCGACCGCGGCGCCGATGCCGGAACCGCCGCCGGCCACCAGGGCCGATTGACCTGAAATCTGCATGGCGTCGATCCTGGTGCGAGGCTCAGCCGAGCGCAAGGGCGTCCAGGTCGGCAAGCGTTGATTCCACCACGCGTCGCTCGTCGGCGGCGAGCGGCGCCTGCGGCGGAAGCGGGTCGCCGACGTCGTAGCCCTGGATCTGCAGGCCGGCCTTGATGCAGGCGGCCAGATTGAAGCGGGCGAAGGCTTCGTTGATGCGCCACAGGGCGCGCTGCAGCGCCATCGCCTCGTCCCAGCGGCCGGCGCGGCACAGCTCATAGAGGCGCACGCTCTGGCGCGGCACCAGGCAGGCGGGTCCGGCCATCCAGCCGACGCCGCCGATCTGCATCACGCAGGCCGGGATGTGGGAGGAGGCGGCAAAGATGCCGATCCGGTCGCCGCAGCGGTTGAGGATCGACAGCAGACGGCCGGTGTTGGTCGAGGCATCCTTGATGTGGCGGATGCGCGGGTGCTCGGCGAGGCGCGCGATCACATCGAGGCTGAGGTCGCTGCGCTGGAATTGCGGATTGGTATAGAGCGCGACCGGCAGATCGACGGCATCGGCGATGGCGCGGAAATACCCTTCGACCTGCGCATCCTTGAGCGGGAAATAGGATTCGAGGATGGCCAGGATGCCGTCGACGCCGAGCGTCTGATAGTGCCGTGCCTGCTCGACCGCGTCCGCCGTCGCGGTCGCGCCGACGCCGGCGATCACCGGGACCCGGCGCGCGGCCGCTTCGACCGTTGCCGCCACGACCGCGGCGCGCTGCGCGCGGTTGAGGTAGGCGAACTCGCCGGTCGAACCGAGCGGCGTCAGGCCGTGCACGCCGGCTGCGATGAGATCGGTGACCAGCCGTCCGAGCACGTCGGTGCGGACATTGCCGGCGCGGTCGATCGGCGACACCAGATACGGAATGACTCCGAAGAAGTCGCCCATGTCCGCCTCCATCTGCGATCGCCCAGCATGAGGGTGGCCGCCGGGGCGGGCAAGCAGGCCTGTGGCGGGCGCGACACGGCCGGGGCATCTTGTTATACAGATGGACTGACAGATATTGATTTTTGTCATTCCATAGCCGAAATTGCCGGAACCCTGAACTGGAGGTTCCCCATGAAAACCCGCGCGCTCGGCAAGACCGGCCCTATTGTTTCCGCCCTCGGCCTCGGCTGCATGGGCATGTCGCCCGATTTCTACGGTCCGGCGGAAGAAGCGGAGGGCATCGCCACCATCCACGCGGCGCTGGAGGCCGGCGTCACCTTGCTCGACACCGGCGATTTCTATGGCATCGGCCATAACGAGATGCTGATCCGCGCGGCGCTGAAGGGCCGCAAGCGCGACAACGCGATCCTCAGCGTCAAGTTCGGCGCGCTGCGCGAGCCGGGCGGCGGCTTCGGCGGCTATGACGCGCGGCCGGTCGCCGTGAAAAATGCACTGGCCTACAGCCTCAAGCGCCTCGGCACCGACTATATCGACATCTATCGGCCATCGCGGGTCGATCCCAACGTGCCGATCGAGGACACCATCGGCGCCGTTGCGGACATGGTGAAGGCGGGCTACGTACGCCATATCGGCTTGTCGGAAATGGGCGCGGAGACCATCCGCCGCGCGCGCAAGGTGCATCCGATCGTCGACCTGCAGATCGAGTATTCGCTGTTCTCGCGGACCATCGAGGCGGAGATCCTGCCGACCCTGCGCGCGCTCGGCATCGGCGTGACGGCCTATGGCGTGCTGTCGCGCGGCCTGCTCAGCGGCACCTGGTCGAAGGAGCGCAGCGCCGGCGAGACCGGCTTCCGCGCCCGCTCGCCGCGTTTCAGCGGGGACAATCTGGACCGCAACCTCGCGCTGGTCGAAGCGCTGCGCGCCATCGCGGAGGAAAAGGGCGTCACCGTCGCCCAGTCCGCGATCGGCTGGGTGCTGTCGCGCGGCGCGGACATCGTGCCGCTGATGGGCGCCCGCAAGCGCGACCGGCTCGCGGAATCGCTGGGTGCGGTCGACATCACCTTCAGCGCTGAAGAGCTGAAGCGCATCGAGGGGGCGGTGCCTCTTGGCGCAGCGGCGGGAGACCGCTATGACAAGTGGGGCATGTCGATGCTGGACAGCGAAAGACCCAAAGGGAATGCCGCCTGAGCGATCATGGATGATGCTGCGGACGACGGCGTACTGACGCGCGACAAGATCCTGGAAGCGGCGGAGGAGGTACTCCGCCGCTTCGGCCCGTCCAAGGCGACGGTGGTGGACGTGGCGCGCGCGCTCGGCGTCAGCCATGGCAGCGTCTATCGGCACTTCTCCAGCAAGGCGGCGCTGCGCGATGCGGTGCTGGAGCGCTGGCTGCACCGCATCTCCGATCCGCTGGAAGCGGTGGCGCGCGGCCGCGAGCCGGCGCCGGAGCGCCTGCGCAAATGGCTGGACGCGCTGATGGCGGCGAAGCGCCGGCGTGTGCTGAAGGAGCCGGAGCTGTTCGCGACCTATGGCATTCTCGCCGCCGACGCGCGCGAGGTGGTGAAGGCCCATGTCGATGCGCTGGTCGACCAGGCGGCACGCATCATCGCCGACGGCATCAAGAGCGGCGCCTTCCCGGTCAAGGACGCCGGCAGCGCCGCCCGCTCGGTGTTCGACGCCACCGCCCGATTCCACAATCCTCGGCATGCCGCCGAATGGTCCGATCCCGGCATCGATGCGGCGTTCGAAGGCGTGTGGTCGCTGATCAAGGCAGCGCTGACGGCGCGGCCGGCGCCCAAACGCGGATAGCGCCCGGCCCCTTCACTCCAGCAAGCTGGCGGCGTTCGCGCGGTTCACCTGCGTGACCGGGTCCAGCTTGGCGGTGGCCAGGTAGGCGTTGAGGGCGGCCAGGGTGCGGCGGCCGGGGACGCCGTCAATGGCGCCAGGGTCGAAGCCCAGGGCTTTCAGCTTGCTTTGCAGCAGGCGGACCTCGGCCGAGGTCAAGGGCCCGGCCGCGATGGCGGGGTCAGGCGCTGCCGGCGCGCTGGTCGCGGCTTGGGCGGTTTCCGCCATGGTCGGCGTGAGGCCGGTCCGGTCGGCAAGCCAGAGCGACGCCGCCATCAGGCCGACCAGGAACAGCGATCCCGCAATGCGGTCGAGCGCCAGCGCGCGCTGCGACAGGGTTGGACCGCCGCGCCATCGGCGGCACGCCAAGGTGCGAAGATCCGTGCTGAACTGCCGAGCAAAACCGGGAAGCGGGAAGCGAGGGCCCATGACATCGCCACCATCGCCCGTGATGGGCAGCAGGCAAACACGAGTGCCGACATTTCGGTTCCACCATTTTGCGGCGGACATTGAATTCGCGCGCGCGGCGTGGTTGCATGGACGCAATCCGAGCAAAGACCAGGCGTGCAAACCTCGAATGGGGAGACGATCATGGTTGGGATGGGGTGGCTTGGAGTTTCCGCGAAACTGCGGTGGGTCGGTGCGTGGCTGGCCGCTTGTGCGATCGGGCCGGCGGCGGCGCACGCCGACGGGACGCTCGACCGCATCAAGGAGACTGGCGAAATCAGGCTGGCGTACCGGGCCGACGCATCGCCGTTCTCCTACGAGCTGGACGGCAAGCCCTCGGGCTATTCCGTCAACCTGTGCCTGGAGGTGGCGAAACGCCTCAAGGAAGAGCTCAACCTGCCGCAGCTTGCCGCCAGCTTCGTCAAGGTGACGGCGGAGAACCGGTTCGATGCCATCGTCGAGGGGCAGGCCGACCTGCTGTGCGAGGCCACCACCGCCACCCTGTCGCGGCGCGAGAAGGTGGACTTCTCGATCTATACCTTCGTGAGCGGCGCCAGCCTGGTGATCCGTCCGGGCGGCCCGACCAGCGTCGATACCCTGGCCGGCCACAAGATCGGGGTGCTCGGCGGCACGACCACGCTGCAAGCGCTCGACGAAACCCTGCGCGAGAACGCCATCACCGCCGACGTCATCGTGGTCAAGACCCACGACGAGGGGTTTGACCAGCTGGAGAAGGGCGACATCACGGCCTATTTCGGCGACCGCACCATCCTGGAGGACCGCTTGCGGCGCATTCCGAGCGGGACCGAGCTGCTGCTGGCGGACAACTACCTGACCATCGAGCCCTATGCGCTCGCCCTGCCGATCGATCACGAGTTCCGCCTGGCGGTCGACCGCTCGCTCAGCCATTTGTTCCGCACCGGCGGCCTGATCAAGGTGTTCCGCCAGTCGTTCGATCCGAACGCCAAGCCGTCGGACCTCATCAAGATGCTGTCGCGGGTGTCCGGCCTGCCGGACTAGAAGCGCTTGCCCGACGGCGCTAGAGTGGGGTCATGCAGAGTGACGACCCCACCGTCCGGCCGGCGCGCGAAACTGATTTCGAGCGATGGCATCCGCTTTGGCTGGGGTACCAGGAGTTCTATCGCGCGCGCATTCCGGACGAGGCGACGCGCGCGACGTGGAATCGTTTTTTCGACGAACGCGAGCCGGTGCATTGCCTGGTCGCGGAGCGCAACGGCAGGCTGGTCGGCCTCGCGCACTATCTGTTCCACCGCTCGACCTGGCTGGTGGCGCCCGCTTGCTATCTCAACGATCTGTTCGTCGATCCGAGCGGCCGGCGCTCCGGCGTTGCGCGCAAGCTGATCGATGCCGTGTATGAGGCCGCCGACACGGCGGGTGCGGCCAAGGTCTATTGGCTGACCCACGACAGCAACGCCGCCGCGCGCCTGCTCTATGACCAGGTCGCGCGTCACCGCGGCTTCATCCAGTACGAGCGCTAAACGGATTCGGCCCTATTGCATTGATAAGAATACCCGATTACGCTGTTCAATGAACATCCATTCATTGAACGCTGGAGGCGTCCATGACGAGCTTGGTCCGGACCACCGAGCTGACCGCCGATCCGCAGCGCTCGGCCGCCTTGCCCGGCTATCTCTACAGCGACCCGGCGGTGTTCGAGCGGGAGAAGCGGCGCCTGTTCTATGCCAGCTGGCAAATCGTGGCGCACGAGAGCGAGCTGCCGAACCCGGGCGACTATGTGTGCGCGACCGTGGTGGACCAGGGCCTGTTCGTGCTGCGCGGCCGCGACGGGGTCGTGCGCGCCTTCTTCAACGTGTGTCAGCACCGCGCGCACGAATTGCTCAAGGGCAAGGGCAACGTCGCGTCGGTGATCGTGTGCCCGTATCACGCCTGGAGCTACGAGCTCGACGGCAGCCTGCGCGGCGCGCGGGCGACGCGGCAGCTGCCGGCGTTCGATCCGGCACACTATGGACTGGCGCGGGTGCGAATGGAGCGGCACCTCGGCTTCCTGTTCGTCAATGTCGACGGCAGCGCGCCGCCGCTGGGCGAGCTGGCAGGCGGCATGTTCGCCGACATGGCGCGCGACATGCCGTGGCTTGGCGAGGTCCGCTTCAACGCGGAGTATTCGTTCAACGGGCAGCAGGGCACGCTGCTCGAGGCCAACTGGAAGGTGATGGCCGAGAACTGCCTCGAATGCTACCACTGCGGCCCGGCGCACAAGGCCTATGTCGACATGATCGACGTCGGCCGGTACGAGCTGACGCGCCATGGCGCCTGGATGAAAAGCGCGGCGCCGCTCCGGCGCGGCGACAACACCGCCTATCGCGTGCGGCCGGACGAGCCGGTGCAGTTCAACGCGTTCTGGCACCTCTTCCCCAACATCGAGTTCGGCGTGATGCCGGGCTCGCGCGCGCTGTCGGTGTTCTATTTCGTGCCGGTCAATGCCGAGCAGACGCGGATCTGCTGGTTCATCCTCACCATGCCGGGCGAGACACTGTCCGAGGAGCGGCTGAACTATCTCGGCAAGGTGCTGTGGACGGAGGACGCCGCGATCTGCGAATCGGTACATCGCGGGCTCAAGTCCCTCGGCTATCGCCAGGGACGTTTCATCGCGAGCGGCGAGCACGCCAGCATCAGCGAGATCAACGTGCACGCCTTTCAGCGCCGCTACGCCGAGGCGATGGGGTTGTGATCGCGACGACCGGGGCCGACGAAAGCCCCGGCCGCCGCAACCGTCAGACTCGTGCTGCGATCGAGTCGACGATTCCGACATCGAGACCCATGCTCTGCGCCACCGGCTGTTCCGCACGCAGTGCCGTTGCAATCGACGGATGCCGGCACAGGCGCCTGAAGCCGCGCTCCAGCTTCGGATAGCGCGCGGCGTCGGTGCGGTAGCCGAGATAGTGGTAGTTCACCAGGTTGCAGGCGAGGGTGATGTCGGCGATGCCGAAGCGGTTGCCGACGAGCCAGCCTTCGGTCATCTGGCTCTCCAGATAGCCGAACACCTTGGGCAGCGCTTGCGTCAGGATCGCGTCGATGGCAGCGCGGTCGGTCGGCTGTTGCAGGATCTTCGGGCGGATCACATTCTGGAGGAACAGGCCGTGCACGACCTCGCGGAACAGCGTGCTGTCGCAATATTCCTCCAGCCACAGGGCGCGCGCCCGGTCCTTGGCGTCGCGCGGGTAGAGCGCCGGCTCGGAATGAGTCTGCTCCAGGTAGGCCAAGATCACCGATGAATCGGCAAGCTCGAAGTCGTCGATGGCGACAACCGGGATCTTGCCGGTCGGGCTGAGCCTGTCCCAGCCGGCCGGCGGGTTGAAGGGGATGACCGGCTCGTTCTCGAAGGCCAGCTTCTTCTCGATCGCCGCGATGATGACCTTGCGGGTGTGGACCGAAATGGGAACGCCGTAGATCTTCAGCATCGTGCTCTCCTTGCTTGGTTGAAGACAAACTCCGTCCGTCGCGAGGCGCGTGTCCTCGCGTGGCTTGTGATCAATCAGATGTGTCGCGCTGTCAGGCTGCCTTGGTCACTGGGAACTGGATTTCGACCGCGGGATCGCCCGCCGTCTGGAACGGCATGTCGAGAAAGACCTCGCGGCACGGCCCGGCGATCGCATAGTCGTTCGCTTCCATCCACACGCCGAGCCTGCCGAACGCGAGATGGCTCTGATAGAGCGGTCCGCTGCGTACGATGGTGGCGAGCGTGTCGCTCGCCGGCAGCTCGGTCAGCGCCAGCTGCGTACCCGATGCAAGGCGTACCGGCTTGTTGACCGCG
Organism: Dongiaceae bacterium; assembly: GCA_035251915.1. Classification (GTDB taxonomy): domain Bacteria; phylum Pseudomonadota; class Alphaproteobacteria; order Dongiales; family Dongiaceae; genus Dongia_A. The sequence goes on from DATFDU010000262.1 coordinate 21,343, forward strand.
CGGTTGAGCGTGATGCCGATCTCGAGATCGAGATTCTCGTCATCGAAGTCGCAATGGGCGACCACGATCATGTTCTCGCGCGCCGCCGCGGCGACCTGCGCGCGCACGGCCTGCGCGATCTCGCGCAGACCCGCGATCACTTCGTCGAACGTTGGATAGACCGCGCGCATCGACAGCACCGGCGTCGCCGGCGCGGACTTCACCACCACGTCGTAGTCGCGAAGCGAGCCCTGCTGCTCGATCTGGGTCAGGCGCGATTCGATGTGGCGCAGCCGTGCCGCTTCCTCGGCCAGGCTGCGCTCCAGCTCGGCTTTCTTGAGCGCCAGCATGCCGCGGATCTCGGCGGTGGAGATCTTGTCGTCCAGCATGCGCGCGACCTGGTCGAGCGACAGCCCGAGATCCTTCAGCGCCAGGATGCGGTTCAGCCGCTCCAGCTGGCCGGCGCTGTAGTAGCGATAGCCGCTCTCGGGGTCGATGCGCTGCGGCCGCAGCAGGCCGATGCTGTCGTAGTAGCGCAGCAGCCGCCCCGAAACCCGCGCGATCTGGGAGAATTCGCCGATCCTGAACACGCCTCGCCTCCGCCTCTGTCCTGGTTTCTGGGGCAGCTTCCGGCTTTACGCAGCGTCAAAGTCAAGCGCTTCGTTTGGCGCGCATTGTATTCGGTCGGATGGAGGCATAGCCTTTCCAGCGGTCTCATAAGCAAGGGAGGAAGGCCATGG
>DATFDU010000263.1:0-4575 GCA_035251915.1 Dongiaceae bacterium
GGGCCGAAGCTGCTGGGGCTCGACCCGCGCGATCTCGGCGTGCTCAACCGGCGCATGGATCAGGCGCTGCGTGGCCACCCTTACGTCAAGTCGGGCATCGATGTCGCCTGCTGGGACATCCTGGGCAAGGCGACCGGCCAGCCGGTGGTGACGCTGCTCGGCGGACGCTATGGCGAGGACTTCCTGCTCTACCGCGCGATCTCGCAGGAGAGCCCGCAGGACATGGCCAGGCGCGTGCACCAGTACCGCGGCGAGGGCTATACCAAGTTCCAGCTCAAGGTCGGCGGCGATCCGGACGTGGATATCGAGCGCATCCGCGCCACCGCGCGCGAGCTGAAGCAGGGCGACGTGCTGATCGCCGACGCCAACACCGGCTGGCTGATGCACCAGGCGACGCGCGTGGTCGACGCCGTCAAGGACATCGACGTCTATATCGAGCAGCCCTGCATGAGCTACGAGGAGTGCCGCGCGATCCGCGACCGCACCCAGCGGCCCTTCATCCTCGACGAGGTGATCGATTCGCTGTCGGCTGTGCTGCGCGGGTACGAAGACCGCGCGATGGACGTCATCAACCTCAAGATCTCCAAGGTCGGCGGCCTCACCAGGGCGCGGCAGATCCGCGATCTGTGCGTGGCGCTCGGCATCGCCCTGACCATCGAGGATACCTGGGGCGGCGACATCGTGACGGCGGCGATCGCGCATCTCGCGCACTCCACGCCGCCGGAGTTCCTGTTCTCCGCCACCGACTTCAACTCCTACGTCACGCGCTCGATCGCCGAAGGCGCGCCGCAGCGCCAGATGGGCCGCGCCAGGGCCTCGGACCAGCCCGGCCTCGGCACCAGCCCGCGCTTCGACGTGCTGGGCAAGCCTGTGCTGGAGATCAAATGAGCGAGCTCATCTTCCGCCGCGCCGGCGAGAACGACGCGGAGACGGTCCGTGCCCTGACCCACGCGGCCTATGCGAAGTGGGTCGCGGTCATCGGCCGCCGTCCCAAGCCGATGAACACCGACTATGAACAGGCGGTCCAGACTCATGTGATCGAGCTGGCCTATGAGGACGGCACGCTCGTCGCGCTGCTCGAGATCATTCCCGCCGCCGACCATCTGCTGCTGGAGAACATCGCGGTCGCGCCGGCCCATCAGCGCCGCGGGCTCGGCCACCGCCTGATGGCCCGGGTCGAGGCGATGGCCCGCGCCCGCGGCCTCACCAAGGTGCGGCTCTATACCAACAAGGCCTTCGACAGCAATCTCGCCTTCTACCAGAAGCTCGGCTACACGATCGAGCGCGAGGAGCCGATCAAGGGCGGCGGCACGCTGGTGCATTTCGTGAAGGTTGTGAAGCAGCCTTAGGAACCGCTCGACTCTGAACGGCGGCTGCGCCAAGCGGCGGGCGGCAGGCCAGCGATGCGCTTGAAGGTTCGGCTGAAAGCGGCCTCCGACTCATATCCGACCTCGCGCCCGATCTCCGCGACCTTCTTCCGCCCGTCGGAAAGCTGCCGCGCCGCGAGTTGCATGCGCCAATTGGTCAGATACTGCATCGGCGGATAGCCCACAAGCCGCGCAAAACGCTCCGCCAGGACCGAGCGCGACATTCCGATGCGACCGGCGAGCGCATCCAGGGTCCAGGCTGCTGCCGGATTCTCATGCAACAGGCCAAGCGCGCGGCCGACCGTCGGATCACGCAACCCGGCGAGCCAGCCGGTCTCTTCCGCGCCGCGCGTCGCGACATAGCGGCGGATGACCTCGATGAAGATGAGCTCGCTGAGGCCGAGGCGAATGCTCTCGCCGCCGGGATTGCGGATCTGCGTCTCAGCCAGCGTCAGATCGATCAGTCGCTCCAGCAGGTCGCTCCGCGCACCTGCGGGCCGCGGCATGTGCAGCAGGCGCGGCAGCATGCCGAGCAGCGGATTGAACGGCCGTACGTCGCACCCCAGGAAGCCGCACACGAATTGCGCGCGCTCCGGTCCCCCGCCGCCTTCCTCGATCACGAACGGCAGCTTGCCGGCGGCCATGGCGCGGAAGAAATCGAGCGCGGCGTCGGGTGTCATCTCGGGCGCCTGGCCCGGATCGCTCAACATCGCGTACGGATCGGCATGCGGAAACACGACGATATCACCGGCTTCGAACCGGACTGGCGCGGTGCCGGGAATGCACGCATACCCGGCACCCTTCAGCGCGATGTGATAGGAGACTACGTGCTGCGCGCCAGGCAGGATAATCGGCGCGAATGTGCGGGCGTGCGGCACCTCGACGCCCCAGGGAGAGGTCGCATCGACCAGGAAGAACAAGGCGCCGGTCAGCTTCACCGTGCGCAGCACCTCGGACAGCGGGTCCTTGCCGCCCCCGTCGATCGCACCGATGGATGTCACGTCGGACGAACCGGCAAACGATTCGGACGCCCGGTCATGGGTCCGTGCCATGCCCCAGCCTACAGTACGAGGCGCGACACATCCACCGATGCCGGGAGGTCCGCCATGAACGTCGTCCAGAAAGTTCGCACGCCCGCGGAAGTCTACGACGAGATGTTCGTTCCCGCGCTGTTCGCCCACTGGGGACCCGTCATATGCGATATCGGGCAGGTCGGGCCAGGCGAGCTGGTGCTGGACGTCGCCTGCGGCACCGGCGCATTGACGCGCGCAGCGGTCGAGCGCGTCGGCCCGCAAGGCATGGTCACCGGTCTCGATCCAAATCCAGACATGCTGTCGGTGGCGCGGCGGCGCAGCCCTGGCATCGCGTGGCGCGAGGGGAAAGCCGAGGCGATTCCGTTCCCCGACGCAAGCTTCGATGCGGTGCTCAGCCAGTTCGGTTTCATGTTCTTCGACAACCGCGCCCAGGCTTTGCGCGAGATGATGCGGGTGCTGCGGCCGGGACGAAGTCTGGCGGTCGCGGTGTGCGACGCTGTCGAGCGCTCGCCCGGCTATGCAACCTTCGCCGACCTGCTGCAGCGCCTGTTCGGCAAATCGGTCGCCGACGCATTCCGGGCGCCCTTCATCCTCGGCGATTCGAAAAGGCTGCGCGCGATCTGCGACGAGGCTGGGATCGCAGGCGCCGAGATCCTGCAACGCAACGAGAAGGTCCGATTCGCATCCATCGACGCGATGGTCTCGACCGAGCGGGCCTGCGTGTGGACCCTCGGCGGCGCGCTCAATGACGATCAGTTCGCGCGTCTGCTCAGGGAATCGGAACAGGCACTAAAACCGTTCGTCGGCGCAAATGGAGCGATCACGTTCGACATGCCAGCGCTGATCATCAGCGCGAAGAAGCCGTAGCGGTGCTCAGCCCGCCTGCTTGCGCTTCTTCCAGGCGCCGGTGCCGCGCCAGTAGACGCAGTCGCGGCAGACGACGTCGTCCGGCGCATGGTCGGGCAGCGCCTTGACGCGGTCGTAGATCGGGCGGAGGTCCTGCTTCAGCGCGGCGAACAGGTCGGCGAAGCTCTCCAGCACGAAATAGGTCTCCTGGAAATCGTCGATCCGATATTGCGTGTTCATCACCCGCGCGAGGTCGAACTCGATGCGGTTCGGGCTCTTGTCGTCGACCGCAAACGAGGTCTCGGCAAAGGACGAGAGGATGCCGGCGCCATAAGCCTTCATCTGGCCGCCTTCGCGGATCAGGCCGAACTCCACGGTGTACCAGTAGAGCCGCGCCAGGTACTGCGTCATGCCGAGGCGCTCGGCCTCCTGGCCCTTGACGCCGTAGAGCTGCAGGAAGTCGGCGAACGTGGGATCGAACAGCAGCGGCACGTGGCCGAAGAAATCGTGGAAGATGTCAGGCTCGACCAGGTAGTCGATCTCCTCCGGCTTGCGCAGCCAGATGGTGACCGGGAAGCGCCGCTCCGCCAGGTGCGCGAAGAACGCCGCGTCGGGGATGAAGCCCGGCACCGCCACCAGCCGCCAGCCGGTCGCGGCCTCAAGCTTCTGCGACACCTTGTCGAGATTCGGGACGGCCTGGCTGAAATCGAGATCGTCCAGGGAGTCCTGCACCACCTTGGCGGCATATTTCGGCATCAACGCGATCTGGCGCTGATAGAGCGTGCGCCACAACGCATGCTCCGCCTCGGTGTATTGGCTCCAATCCTGTTGGATGGTGAAATCGGCGGCTGCCTTGGAATAGTCGCCGCGCAGCTCGTGGCTGGTGGTGGCGACGGTAAAGGCAGGCTCGCTGCTTTTCTTTTCCATGCGGCTCATGCTGCGGTTTCCTTGGTGTCTTTCAAGACCCCCCGCTTCACCTGGTCGCGCTCGATCGATTCGAACAGCGCGCGGAAGTTGCCTTCGCCGAAGCCCTCGTCGCCCTTGCGCTGGATAATCTCGAAGAAGATTGGGCCGACCATGGTCTGGGTGAAGATCTGCAGCAGCAGCCCGCCGCTCGGCGAGCCGTCGAGCAGGATGCCGAGCTCCTTCAGCTTCGCGACGTCCTCGCCATGGCCGGGCAGGCGCTCCGCCAGCATCTCGTAATAGGTCTCCGGCGGCGGGGCCATCAGCTCGACGTTGCCGGCGCGCAGGCGGCGCACGGTCTCGTAGATGTTGGTGGTGGACATCGCGATGTGCTGGATGCCCTCGCCCTTGTATTCGCGCAGATA
>DATFDU010000264.1:0-4932 GCA_035251915.1 Dongiaceae bacterium
TGGCGCAGGAAGTAGCCGGTGTCGATGATCTCGGTCGCCTGGCCGGCGACCACCGCGCTGCCGATGCGGCCCGGCAGCTCGGCGCCCAGCTCGACGTTGAGGCGCGCTTCGACGATGTCGACGATCTGGTCGACCATCAGGCCCATCGAATGCTCGCCGTCCTGGAACACCAGCACCGGCTGACGCTGGCCATCGGCCGCCATCATCTGGCTCTGGTCCAGGTTGATCAGCGGCATCAGCTGGCCGCGATACTGCACGACCCAACGGCCGTTGGAGGTCTCGATCGCCTTGCGCTCGATCTCCTCGAGACGCGCGACCAGGGCCAGCGGAACCGCCTTCGGTGCGCCGTCGCCGGCGCGGAACAGCAGCAGCGGCACCTTCTCGTCGTTGTGGCTGCGGGACTTCGCCGCCATCTTGTCGGCGGCCGAATTCTCGGCGACACCGGTCTGGCCGGAATGCGACGCGATGCCGTTCGGGTCCAGGATCATGATGACGCTGCCGTCGCCGAGAATCGTGTTGCCCGAGAACATCTCGATGTCGCGCAGAATCGGCGCGACCGGCTTCACCACGATTTCCTCGGTATCGAACACCCGGTCGACCATGATGCCGAAGCTGTAGGTGCCGACCTGGGTGACGACGACGAACGTGTCGTCCTCGGACTTCACTTCGCCGGTATCGAGCTGCAGCAGCTTGCGCAGCGACACCAGCGGCAGCAGCCGGTTGCGCAGGCGCAGCACCGGCGTGTCCTTGATCCGCTCGACCTTGAGCTCGCCGTTGCTGGTGGCGCGCACCAGCTCGACCACGCTGATCTGCGGGATCGCGAAGCGCTCGCTCGCGCACTCGACGATCAGCGCCGAGACGATGGCGAGGGTGAGCGGGATCTTGATGACGAAGGTGGTGCCCTTGCCGGCCGCCGAGCGCATCTCGACGGTGCCGCCGATCTTCTCGATGTTGGTCTTGACCACGTCCATGCCGACGCCGCGGCCGGAGACGCTGGTCACCTTGGCGGCGGTGGAGAAGCCGGCCTTGAAGACATACTGCTGGATCTGCTGGTCGCTCATCTGCTCCAGCTCGGACTCGCTGGCGAGGCCGTTCTGCAGGATCTTCGCCTTGATCCTGTCGATTGCGAGGCCTTTGCCGTCGTCGCTGACCTCGATGATGATGTGGCCGCCCTCGTGATAGGCGTTGAGAGTGACCTTGCCGGTCTCCGGCTTGCCGGCGCGGCGGCGATCCTCCGGCCCTTCCAGGCCGTGGTCGGCGGAGTTGCGCACCATGTGGGTCAACGGGTCCTTGATCATCTCGAGGACCTGGCGATCGAGCTCGGTGTCCTGGCCGATCATCACCAGCTCGATCTTCTTTTTCAGTTCGTGGCTGAGGTCGCGCACCAGGCGCGGCAGCTTCGACCACGCGTTGCCGATCGGCTGCATGCGCGTCTTCATGACGCCTTCCTGCAGCTCCGAGGTGACGTGGTTGAGGCGCTGCAGCGGGCCGGCGAACTCGCTGTCCTTCTGCTTGCGCAGGATCTGCAGCACTTGGTTGCGGGTGAGCACCAGCTCGCTCACCATCGTCATCAGGTTCTCAAGCAGCTCGACGTTGACGCGGATGCTCTGGTTGGCGACCGCGCTGTCCTTGGTCTCGGAGGCTTCGCTCTTGGCCGGCGCAGCGGCGGTGGCAGCCATGGCAGCCGCGGCGGACGCCTTGGTGGCGACGGGTTCAACCTCCGGCGCCGGCGCCGCTGCCTCGATGGCATGCTCGCCGGCGGCAAAGGCCGCCGCGTTGTAGGGGCTGGAGCCGGAGTCCGCGCGCCCCATGATCTCGTCGCGGCTGGCGAACACGATCGCCATGATCATCGCCGCCAGATGCGCGGGCACTTCCAGCGCGTTCAGCGCCGCCTGCATGTGGCCGCAGAAGGCGTCGAAATGCGCATCGTTCATGCCGCGACCGAGCGCGGCTGCGTGCGGGCACTTGAGGTCGCGCTTGCCGAACGTGTTCGGGCCGCCGCAGACCATGGCGAGATACTCGCGCATGCGGCCCTGCAGCCGGTCCATGTTAACGCCGTCGAACATGCTCTTGATGCGCAGGTCGCCCATGACGCGGGAGAACATGACCTCGACCACCGCATCGATCGTGCCCATGCCGCCGATCTGTTCATAGATCGACTGCGTCGCGGACTTCGTTGCAGCGGCTGGTGCGTTCGGTTGGGATTTGGGTGCAGGCGCGGGCTCTGCGGGCGCAGGAGCCGTGCCGCCTTCGGCGATGTGATTGAGGCGCTGGATCAGCGCGGAGTCCTCGCCCTCGGGCTCGCTACCCTTCGCTTCGAGGTCGCTCATGATCGACCGGATCCGGTCGAGGCACTCGAGCACCGCGGTGATGGCTTCGGGGCTGGCAACCAGCTCGCCGTCGCGCAATTTGCCGAGGATGTTCTCGCCGGCATGCGCCACCGATTCGAGGCGCGGCAGGCCGAGGAAGCCGCATGTGCCCTTCACTGTGTGGACCAGACGGAAGATGTTTCCGAGCAGCTCCATGTCGTTCGGATTGCGCTCGAGCTTGACCAGCTCGACATCCAGGACGGCAAGGTTCTCAGAGGTTTCCGTCAGGAACTCACTCAGCAGATCATCCATAGTGCAGGCTCTTGGGCTGGTTGACTGATTCGGTCGCCCACACATGAGCAGACAGGCGCGCGACGCTACCCGCAGCGTTACCGAAAACGATTAATTTAAGATGAACCCAGCCTATGCCGAACGGGTAGGGCGACTACCTGGAAGCCGCGCGAATCCCTAGGATTCCGGGCCCTTGCTGGCTGATCGACAGCGCCATCCCAAGGCGCTGCGCGAACGCCGCGGAGACGTACGGAAGGATGTTGTGAGCGGTCAGATCTTCGGCCTGGAGCTTGCCGCCGATCGCGCGTCCGAACTCCTCCGACCAGGCGATCTGCTGTCCCGCGCAGTCGACCTCGATCGCCCCCTGCCCCAGCTGCGGCGAGCGGACCTGGAACTGGATGGTGCCGCCACGCGGCAGGGCATCGGCGCCGAGGATGATGAGGTTGATCGCCAGCTTGCCGTAGCCGGCCGGCAGGGTGGACGATTCCGGCAGATTGCCTGCAGTCAATTGGGCCTTGCCGGTCTGCAGGAACTCCTGCGCCAGCGCAACCGCCTCGCGCGGCCCGAAGGACTGCTGGTTGCCGGCGTTGCCGAAGGCGCTGCGATAGACCTGGAGCAGGACGCTGGCCCGCTTGGCGCTGCGCTGGGCGAGGCCCGCGGCCTCTTCCTTGAGCGCCGCATCCTCTTCTTCTTCGAGCAGTTCCAAGCCGTTGTTGACCGCGCCGATCGGGCTGATCACGTCGTGGCAGAGTTTGGAGCAGGCCAGTTCGAGCGCACGCAGTTGGATATCCATGCCAGTGCCTTCTTGTCGTTGGGCCGCCGTATGGCGACCGGCCTCTGAGTAAGTGATCCCGATCCTGGCGGGAAAACGTATATGCTTCGTTACATATCGGCGGGTCCGGGGCAAGGCTGGGACCGCCGGGAAACGCGGAATTGAACAGGATATGAACGGGTCCATCGACCGGCTGGCGCCAGGCACCTTCGTCCGCTCCCCGGCCAATCCCGACTGGGGATTGGGCCAGGTCCAGTCGGCCATCGGCGGCAAGGTGACCGTCAATTTCGAGCACCGCGGCAAGCTGGTGCTCAACCTCACCGCCGCCCCGCTGGTCGTGGTCGAGCCTGGTTCAGAGGACGCAAACAGATGACCGGCGTGAATGGTTCCAAACTGGGACGGTTCATCGAGGACCTGACTTGGCCGGAGGTGGCGGAAGCCTTCAAGGCCGAGATTCCGGTCATCGTTCCGATCGGAGCTGCGTCCAAGGAGCACGGATACCACCTGCCCTTGAAGACCGACTTTCTGCTGGTGCGCGCCCTGGCCGAAGGCATCGCCGCCCGGCTGCCGGTCCTGATCGCCCCGATCGTTCCGTTCGGATACTACCCGGTGTTCCAGAGCTACCCGGGCAGCCAGCATCTCTCCGCCGACACCTTCCAGCGGCTGCTGACCGAACTGCTGGAGCGGCTGCTCGATCAGGGCGCGCGCCGCCTCGCCATCCTCAACACCGGCGTTTCGACCGAGGGGCCGATCGGCCTCGCGACGCGCGGCATCCTCGAGCGGCGTGGGATCCGCATCGGCGTCGCCGACATCCGCCGCCTGGGTCGCGCCGTCGACCACCTGCTGGAACAGAAAGCCGGCAGCCACGCCGACGAGCGCGAGACCTCGATCATGCTGGCGATCGCGCCGCAGCTGGTGCGGATGGAACTGGCGAAGCGCGACTATGGCCGCGAACCTGCCGCCGGCGTGTTCGTGACACCAACCACCATGCAAAGCAGGGATGCAGGCGCCGCCGACTACAGCGAGACCGGCGCGTTCGGCGATCCGACGTTGGCCAGCGCCGGCAAGGGCCGCGCCTTTCTTGATGCGATGATCGGCGACCTGGTCGACGGACTGGTCGCGCTGTTTCCCGATCTGTCGCGCCGCGAACCGTAGCCGGGCTCAGTTGATCAAGCGCAAGGTGAAGGGATAGCTGAACGATTCGCCGCGCGAGGTCTTCATCGCCGCCATGATGACCAGGATGGCATCGGCCACCAGCAGGACGAACAGCAGGATCACGCCGATCCCGACCAGGAACAACAGCCCGCACACGAACGAAGCGAGCGTGACGGTGATCTGGAAATTCAGGGCTTCCTTGCCATGGCGGTCGACCATCGGCATCTCGCCGCGCTTGATCAGCCAGATCGCCAGCGGTCCCAGCAGGTGGCCGAGCGGGATGAACAGCGCGGACAGGGCCGCCAGGTGAACGACGACGCTCCAGGTGCGTTCGTCGCTGCTGGTATAGTGATCGAGTTGGGTCATGTCCCCTCCATGTCTTCGCATCGCGCGCACTCCTCCTGA
>DATFDU010000265.1:0-2247 GCA_035251915.1 Dongiaceae bacterium
GATCGAGTAGATGATGTCGTCGGCGTCGAGCGTCTTGCCGTTGCTGAAGGTGATGCCCTTGCGGACGTTGCACACCCATTCGGTCGCATCGTCGCTGGGCTCGAGCGTCTCCAGCAGCTCGGGCTGGATCTGGTTCTTGTCGTCGACCTCGACCAGCCCGTCGAAGATGCTGGTGGAGATGTTGATCATCACGGTATCGAGATAGGTTCGGACATCCATGCTGTCGGTCGTGCTGCCGCCCGCCGCACCGACGCGCAGGTTGCCGCCCTTCACCGGTGTCTGCGCCTGGCCGGCCTTCGCCAGCACGCCGCTGGCCAGGGAGGTGGCGATGCCGAGCGCCGCCGCGCGTCTCATGAACTCGCGCCGGCCCACGCGGCCGTTGGTCGCGGCCAGCTGCAACTCTTCCCACTGATTCATGCCCGTTCTCCCTCTTCCCTGAGTTTGGCGTTATCGCCTTTCAATGCCCGGCGCCGCAGCGTTGGCTCCCGCGGTCGCCGGCAAAGCTCGATTGCGCATCACTATGCAGAAGCACTCCGTCACACACAATCGGATGCTGGCGTTTTCGCCCGTCACCGGCTCCCGCCGCCGTCCCTTGTGACCGTGACGAAGGCGCAGCAGGCGGCAACGCCACGCGTGCGCATCAGCCAGTTGACAAATTCCGTCAACCCATGACGAATCACGACCTACGCCGAGATCATGCCCGAGGGTACGAATGACGCCGGAGCCGCGGATCCAGGTCGCGCCGATCGAGACGCCGCAGACGGTCGCCTTCCTGATCGTGCCGCAGTTTTCCATGCTGGCTTTCGTCTCGGCGGTAGAACCGCTGCGCGTCGCGAACCGCCTCGCCGGACGCGAGCTTTATCGCTGGATCGTGGTCTCGCGCGACGGAAAGTCGGTGACGGCGTCCAACGGCATGTCGCTGCTCGCCGATCACAGCCTCGACAGCAAGCTCGACCTCGCGCTGGCCGTCGTCTGTGCGGGGTTCGAGCCGGAACGCTATTTCGACCGCGCCACGCGCAAGTGGCTGACCGGGCTCAACAGCCGCTCGGTCGATCTCGGCGCCATCGACACCGGCAGCTTCTTTCTCGCGTGGGCGGGATTGCTCGATGGTTATCGTGCCACCACGCACTGGGAGGGACTGGATTCGTTCCGCGAGGCCTTCCCCAAGGTCGAGGCAGACAGCGGCCTGTTCGTGATCGACCGCAACCGCCTGACCTGTGCCGGCGGCACCGCTGCGCTTGACATGATGCTGCACCTCATCTCGCTGCAGCACGGCCATCGCTTGGCGGCGGCCGCGTCGGAGCAGTTCATCCATGCGCGCATCCGCCCGCCCAACGATCGCCAGCGCATGGAGCCGCCGGCGCGCCAGGGCGTGACGCATCCAGGTTTGTCGCAAGCGCTGTCCCTGATGGAGCAGAATCTCGAAGAGCCGCTGGATGCCGCCGCGCTCGCCAAGCGCGCCGGCCTCTCGCTGCGCCAGCTGGAGCGGCTGTTCCACCGCCATTTCTCCATGACGCCGCATCGCTACTATCTGGACCTGCGTCTGCAGCGGGCGCGCGCACTGCTACAATACAGCGAACTGGCAGTGGTGGAGATCGCGGTCGCCAGCGGCTTTGCGTCGCCCGCGCACTTCTCGCGCGCCTATCGGTCCTGGGCGGGCAAGGCGCCGACCGAGGAGCGCCGGCGCACGCAGGGCGGAATCATGCCGGCCTTGCGTTAGACTCTGGCGTCGGGCCAATCCAAGGCGATGTCGTAATTCGTCAATCGAATCTCGCCTGTACACAGCACTTTTCCCGTAATTGGGAGAGAGGAGCCATCCATGAATACCGAAGTCATCGTGACCTGCGCCATCACCGGCGCCGGCGATACGGTCGGCAGGCATCCCGCCATTCCGGTGACGCCGAAGCAGATCGCCGATTCCGCAATCGAAGCCGCCAAGTCCGGCGCCACCATCTGCCACATGCACGTGCGCGATCCGGAGACCGGCAAGGGCGCACGCGATGTGAAGCTCTATGCCGAGGTGGTCGATCGCGTGCGCTCCTCCGGGGTCGACATGATCGTCAACCTGACCGCCGGCATGGGCGGCGATCTCGATATCGGTCCGGGCGAAGAGCCGATGAAGTTCGGCCCGAACTGCGACCTGGTCGGGCCGATCGAGCGCCTGAAGCATGTCGAGGAGCTGCTGCCGGAGATCTGCACGCTCGATTGCGGCACGCTCAATTTCGGCGACGGCGACCTGATCTATGT
>DATFDU010000266.1:0-2969 GCA_035251915.1 Dongiaceae bacterium
CAGCAGCGTGATCTCGCCCTGGGCGTGATCGTCGCTGTAGGAGGTCATGCAGATCGTGTCGATCAGGCGGATGTCGAGTTCGCGCGCGATGATCGCCGCCGGCACCAGCCCGCCGCGGGTGATGGCGACGATGCCATGCCACTGGCCGTTCCCCGGGCCTTGCCCGATCAGGCGCCAGGCCAGCGCCTTGGCGGTACGGTGCAGTTCCTCCCAGCTCACCGGGAAGGTCTTCTGATGCGAGGCGGTCATGCGCGGCGGTCCTTGGAAAGCGGAGGGATGCGCTTCCCTTAGCGCGGCGCCGGGCGAGCGGCAAGCCGCCTGAGGATGATCAGACGCTTTCGTCCTCGGCGCGCACCAGATAGCAGCCGTTGATCCGCCATGTGCCGTCGGCCTGCTTCTCCATGGTGTAGTAGGCGAGGTAGGAAAGGCCGTCGGGGCCGACCACGAACACCTCCTGGGTCGGGCCGAACTCGCTCGCCTTGACCTCGCGGAATTCGACGCCGCGCGGCCGATAGACCGGCTGATAGGCCTGGGTCACCATCTGGCTGAAGACCTGCGGGCTTTCGAACTTGGTCTGGATCGACGGCGAGGCATAGGCGAAGGCTGCGCTCCAATCATCGACCTTGAAGGCGTTCATCTGGCCCTGGATCACCTGCTGGATCGCAGCGGCATCGGCCGGCGCGACCGAGTCGTCGGCCCTGGCCAGGTCAGTGCCGGTCAGCAGCAACAGGGCAATCAGGATCGAACGGCGGACAAGAGCGAGCATGGCGGCCTCCGCGCAGAGCAGGCGCATCATACGCCTTCTGGAAGCTTTACGCTCCTCGTGCGGTTTTGGATTTGGGGCAAAGCGCAGCGGCCGTCGATCCGGCGGCACGCCTTGGAACGAGGTGGTTAACGGACGTAGAGGCGGACTTCGTTGCTCTCGATGGCCGGATCCGTCAGCTGGCTGATGCTGACGCGATCGGTCGGCAGGCCCATGTTCAACAGGGACTGCCTGACCCGCTCCATGCTCGCGCGCGCGGCCTCGCTGTCGTCCGGCGTTCCGGTCGCCGGCGCGGCGCCGACAAGGTCGAATGCCACATTGGGCGACCGGGCGAGAGCGGCGCTCACCGCTTCATAGAGCTGCTGCTCATAGTCGACGCCTGGATCATCGAAGCGGATGACGACGAACGGTCGGCCGCTCGCGAGACCGGCGCCGGCCGGGCCGGCAACGTGCGACGATTGCTGCACCGGCGGCTGCGGCGATATGGCGGCGTTGGCCGGCACGCCGGCGGAGGGCGGCGCAATCTGCGCCAGCTTGGCGCCCTCGGTGCCGAGGTAGCGACTCTGCTGCAGCACCTGCTGCCGCAACCCGCCGAGCAGCTGGTCGAGGGACGTGGCGGTCTGGGTGGTGCTTGCCTCCAGGATCTTCAGCTGCTGACGGTCCTGGTCGGTCGCATCCGGGGCTGCAGTGGTTTCGCGGATCGACTGCCCAAGAAACGCCGCGAAGGCCACGTTCTTGGCGACCTCGTTCGAGAGCCCATTCATCCGGTCGAGGACCGAGGAGATGGTTTGCAGCTGCGCCTGCGCGCTGCGCCATGCATCGACCGGCACCGGCGAATTGGCGCCCGCCTGCCGGCTGCTGTCGATGGTACCCATCGCGATCTGGTAGGTGGCAATGCTGGCATCCATGTCGGCCTGCAGCTGCGTCCCGCGCTGGACCTCCTGGATCGCCACGTGCTGGAGCTGGGCCAGGTCCGAGCGGAATCTTGCAATGCGGATTCCGGCCGAGGTTCCGCTGGGCTGACCGAGCTTGGACGCGTCCAGAGGCACGATCGCGGTCGGCGCGCCGGGCGCGCTCCCGGCTCCGGTGACGGACGGCGCGATCCCGCTGCCAACAAACTCGCAGCCGGCGAGCGCTGTAGCCGCGACCAGGAGCAAAAGGATGTTCGATCTCTTCATTTCGGGGCGGCCGCAGCTTCCTGTGCTGGTCCGCGGGCGCCAAGCGGCACGGCCATGGCCAAGGCCTCGATAACATTTCGTTTTTTCATTGCCGCTGGCCCCCCGATGCGGCCGCCGTTCGGCAGCCGGTATTAACTCCCTTCCGGGTTTCTTGGCAGCTTTTGGCCCAAGAATCAACCGGGATGCCCCTTTGCCGCCCGGGTCCATGGCGTCTGAAAGTGACGGTCGGAACAGTGGTTGCGGCGCCCGGGAATGCTACCCAATTCAAGGATTTGCGGGTGGATTGCGGCGCGGCGCCGTGACCACTTCGGACCTCTTGCAAGTGCGGGTCCGGTCCGCTAGGTTCCGCCCCCGCGACGAAGGCGGTCTCCTTCGCCGCACATGGCTCCCGTGTCCCCTTGTGGATGCAGCCGTTGGCCGGCCAGCCCGGCTCCGAATGCGCGCCCGTAGCTCAATTGGATAGAGCATCTGACTACGGATCAGAAGGTTAGGAGTTCGAATCTTCTCGGGCGCGCCATTTTTCAATGACTTAGCAAAAAGTGTTTGGACTTTTTTGGGCGCGTGTTTGGACTTTCGTTCACGCCTCGATCTCGTTGTGGTCCAGTCGCGAAAACAATTGTTCCTGCCGGCCTACTCCCCGGACCTCAACCCGATCGAACAGGTCTTCGCCAAGCTCAAGATGCTCCTGCGCAAGCTCGACACGCGCACCATCGAGACCACCTGGCGCGGCATCGGCCAGTTCCTCGATGCCTTCACTCCGCAGGAATGCCAACTACTTCAGAAACTCTGGCTATGCTTCAGCATGAAGGAATCATGCTCTAGCTTCATCGTCAGGCTCGAAATGGCCGCACGTCGTTCAAATCCAGTTCCGAGGACCAATCCATGAAGTCTGCAGCCCGTGTAGTCGTTATCGGCGGGGGTGTCGTCGGCTGCTCCGTTCTCTATCACCTGACCAAGGCCGGCTGGACGGACGTGGTCCTGGTCGAGCGCGACCGGTTGACCTCGGGCTCGACCTGGCATGCCGCGGG
>DATFDU010000267.1:0-4484 GCA_035251915.1 Dongiaceae bacterium
CGACGAGCACAACAAGTCGCTGATCACCGACGACATGAAGGCGAAGGTCGAGGCCGCCAAGGCCGACATCGTCTCCGGCAAGGTCGCTGTGCACGACTACATGTCTGACAACGCCTGCCCGAACTAAGGAATGCCGGCAGAGCACGTTGGCAAAGCAGGATCGCCGTCGGCCGCATCCCGGCCGGCGGCGATCGAGTTGCGCGGGATCGACAAGTCGTTCGGTCCCGTCCATGCCAACAAGAACGTCAACCTAACTATCGCCAAGGGATCGATCCACGGCATCATCGGCGAGAACGGCGCCGGCAAGTCGACCCTGATGAGCATCCTCTACGGTTTCTACACCGCCGATTCCGGCGAGATCCTGATCAACGGCGATCCGGCGAAGATCCACGGCTCGCATGATGCGATCGCCGCCGGCATCGGCATGGTGCATCAGCATTTCATGCTGGTGGAGCCGTTCACCGTGCTCGAGAACGTGATGCTGGGCGCGGAAGGCGGCGCAATGCTGCGCGCGGGCGCCGGCAAGGCGCGTGCCGAGCTGGAGCGGCTGGCGCGCGACTACGGCCTCAATGTCGACGTCAACGCGCACATCTCCGACCTGCCGGTCGGCGAGCAGCAGCGCGTCGAGATCCTGAAGGCGCTGTTCCGCCATTGCGATATTCTCATCCTGGATGAGCCGACCGGCGTGCTGACGCCGCAGGAGACGGACCAGTTGTTCCAGATCCTGCGCGCTTTGAACGCGCGCGGCGTCACCATCGTCCTCATCACCCACAAGCTGCGCGAGATCCTGGCGATCACCGACACCGTCTCTGTCATGCGTGGCGGCGAGATGGTGGCGACCCTGCCGACCAGGCAGGCGACCCGCGAGCAGCTGGCGGAGCTGATGGTCGGGCGCAAGGTCCGTCTGGAGCTCGACAAGACCGAGGCAAGGCCGGGCGACGTGCGCCTCTCGGTGCGCGATGTCACCGTCGTCGACGGCAAGGGCGTTACCCGCGTCGACAAGGTCGGGTTCGACCTGCGCGCTGGCGAGATCCTCGGCATCGCCGGTGTCTCCGGCAACGGCCAGAGCGAATTGCTGGAGGCGCTGTCCGGCATCCGCCCGCTGTCGAGCGGCGGCATCAAGCTGTGCGACCTCGAGGTTTCCTCGAACGATCCGAGCGGCCCGGCCGAGGTGCGCGAGCATGGCCTGGCGCACGTGCCGGAGGACCGCCTGCGCCTCGGCGTCGTCACGTCGTTCCCGGCATGGGAGTCCTTCGTCCTCGGCTATCACGAGGACGACGAATATAACGGCCGCATCCTGATGGACCGCGAGGCGATGACCAACGCCTGCGGCAAGCTGATGGAGCGGTTCGACGTACGCCCGCGCAATCCGGACCTCAGGTGCGGCAATTTCTCCGGCGGCAACCAGCAGAAGCTGATCCTGGCGCGGGAGATTGCGCGCCAGCCCAAGGTGCTGGTGGTCGGCCAGCCGACCCGCGGCGTCGATATCGGCGCGATCGAGTTCATCCATCGCCAGCTGCTCGCGTTGCGCGACGCCGGCTGCGCGATCCTGCTGGTGTCGGTCGAGCTGGACGAGATCATGTCGCTGAGCGACCGCATCCTGGTGATGTTCCAGGGCCGGATCGTCGGCGAGGTTGATGGCGACGAAGCAGACGAGCGCACGCTTGGCCTGATGATGGCCAACGCCCACGTGCAGACGGATGAAGCGGCATGAGCGCGACGCCGCAAGTCGCCCTGCCGCGCTGGATCGATATCGGCCTGCTGCCGCTCATCAATCTGGTCCAGGCGTTGATCGTCGCCGGCCTGGTGGTGCTGGTGATCGGGGTCAATCCGTTCGACGCCATGCGCATCATGGCCTGGGGCGCGGTCTATGATTCTGTCGCGATCAGCTACACGCTCTATTACGCCACCGATTTCGTGTTCACCGGTCTCGCCGTCGCGGTGGCTTTTCATGCCGGGCTGTTCAACATCGGCGGCGAAGGGCAGGCCTACATTGCCGGCCTCGGCTGCACCCTCGTCATCCTGCTGCTCGATGCGTATCTGCCGGGCATTCTTTTGATTCCGCTTGCGCTGCTCGCGGCGATGGCGTTCGGCGCCGGCTGGGCCTTGATCCCCGCCTATCTGCAGGCCTATCGCGGCAGCCACATCGTGATCACCACGATCATGTTCAACTTCATCGCCGCGTCGCTGATGGTCTATATCGGTTCGGATATCCTGCGCCCGCCGGGCGACATGCTGCCGAGCAGCCGGGAATTCGGCCCATCCGCGCACCTGCCGCACATGCATGATATTGCGGCCTTGCTGGGCATCTCGATGCCGAGGACGCCGCTCAACCTGTCCATCCTGTGGGCGGCGGCGTGTTGCGTGTTCGTCTGGGTGTTCATCTGGCGCACGCGCTGGGGCTATGCCATCCGGGCCGTCGGCCTGTCGCCGAAGGCCGCGGTCTATGCCGGCATCTCGCCGCAGCGCGTGATCATGATCGCGATGTGCCTGTCCGGCGCGCTGGCGGCCGGCGTCGCGCTCAACCAGATCGTCGGCTATCACCACCGCATGCTGCTGGATTTCGTTGCGGGCGCCGGCTTCACCGGCATCGCGGTGGCGCTGATGGGCCGCAACCACCCGATCGGCATTGTGCTGTCGGCGATCCTGTTCGGTGCGCTCTATCAGGGCGGCGCCGAGCTGGCGTTCGAGATCCCGACCATCACGCGCGACATGATCGTCGCGATGCAAGGCCTCGTCATTCTGTTCTCCGGTGCGCTCGCCTATATGAACCGGCCGTGGGTCGCGCGGCTCTACGCGATGTTCGACCGGCGCGCCGTCCTGGCCGAGGCGACTTGACATGGATGATGTCTGGCTCCAGGCGCTGTCGATCCTGTCCGCGACGCTCCGCATGGCGACGCCGCTGGTGTTCGCCGCCATGGCCGGCGTGTTCTCCGAGCGCTCGGGCACCATCGATATCGGGCTCGAAGGCAAGATGCTGGCGGCCGCCTTCGCGTCGGCCTGCGTCGCGGTCGTGACCGGTTCGGCCTGGATCGCGCTGCTGGGCGCCGTGCTCGTCGGTGTGATGATGGCGCTGCTGCATGGCGTCGCCTGCATCACCTATCGCGGCAACCAGGTGGTGAGCGGCGTCGCGATCAACATCATTGCCGCGGGCCTCACGTTGGTGCTCGGCAACGCGTGGTTCGGGCGCGGCGGGCAGACGCCGGACCTCACGCCCGACGCGCGCTTCCTGCCGCTGAGGTTCCCGGGCTGGGAGGAAGCGGCATCCATCCCCGTCATCGGTCCGATCTATTCCTTTGTGATCGGCGGGCACAACCTGCTGGTCTATGTCGCCTTCCTGGCGGTGCCGTTGACCTGGTGGGTGCTCTACCACACGCGCTTCGGCTTGCGGCTGCGGGCGGTCGGCGAGGATCCGAAGGTGGTCGACACCGCCGGCATCTCGGTCACGTGGCTGCGCTATCGCGCCGTCATCATCGCCGGCGTCCTGTGCGGCTTTGCAGGCAGCTATCTCGCGATCGCTCAGAACGCCGGCTTCAGCCCGCATATGACCGCGGGACGCGGCTTCATCGCGCTGGCCGCCATGGTGTTCGGCAAGTGGCGGCCGTGGCCTGCCATGTTCGCCTGCCTGCTGTTCGGCTTCCTCGACGCGATCGCGATCCGGCTGCAGGGCGTCGTGCTGCCCGGCTTCGGCGAGGTGCCGGTGGAAGCGATCCAGGCCATGCCCTACATCCTGACCGTGGTGCTGCTGGCTGGCTTCGTGGGGCGGGCGATGGCGCCGCACGCGCTGGGGCAACCCTACATCAAGGAGCGCTAGATGGACCCGCGCCTGTTCGCGGCGGCCAGTGCCGCCATGGAGCGCGCCTACGCGCCATATTCCAAATTCCAGGTCGGCGCCGCGATCCTCGCCGGCAACGGCCAGATTTACAGCGGTTGCAATGTCGAGAACGCCGCCTATCCTAACGGCACCTGCGCCGAAGCCGGCGCCATTGCCGCGATGGTACGGGACGGCGCGCAGCAGATCCGCGAGATTGTCGTCATCGGCCGCGGCGACCTCCTGTGCACGCCGTGCGGCGGCTGCCGCCAGCGCATCCGCGAGTTCGCCGCGCCGGACACCCGGATCCATGTCTGCGGCCCGGAAGGCCTGCGCCATACCTTCACGCGCGACGAACTGCTGCCCGCATCCTTCGGGCCGGAGAACCTGGCATGACCGAGGCAGCGGGCATCATCGCGGCGGCCAGGCCCGGGTTCGCGCCGAAGGTCGGCGTGATCCTCGGATCGGGCCTCGGACCGATGGCCGACGACGTGACGGACGCCACCGCCATCGACTATCGCGACCTGCCGGGGTTCCCGCAGCCGAGCGTCGAGGGTCACGCCGGGCGACTGTCATTGGGCAAGATCGGCGAGACGCCGGTCGCTGTCCTGCAAGGCCGCTCCCACTACTATGAGCATGGCCGCGCCGACGCCATGAAGGTGCCGGTGCGCAC
>DATFDU010000268.1:0-8144 GCA_035251915.1 Dongiaceae bacterium
AGGTAGAAGTCCTGCTCATCGCGATCCGGACCAGGCGTCTGTTCGACATGGCCTTCGAACGACGCACCGCCGCCCGCGGTCAGGCCCCAGCCGTCACCCTCGAAGGAGTAGCTGAGGTAGCCCGACACGTTGTGGCGGGAATCGCCGTCGGCGTTGTCCGGCATGCCGACATGCGCACCGCCGACATCGCCGCCTTGCGAGCCGTGACGCTCGTCGTCACCATTCGGCGTATACGAACCGGTGAACTGGAAGCCGGCGAAGTTCGGCGTGATGTAGACGAACTTCTGCGCGTCGCCGCGGTCGTCAACACCGGAGCACACCGTGTTCGAGGTGTTGGTGTTGGCGCCCCACTGGTTCGGCGAGAAGGCCGAGAAGTTGCCGGTGCCGCCCGGGGGAACGATACACGCGTTCGCGAGCGCATCGTCGTCCGAGCCCATGCGCAGTTCGCCGAAGCCGCCGGAGAAATAGATCCAGGCTTCGTCGATCTGGTCGCCTTCGTCGGAAACGCCAATGACGGCGTCGTCGTTGTCGGGGTCTGTTTCGACGCCCACACCGTCATCGTCTTCGCCTTCCAGCTCGACCCGCGCACCGACCTCGAGGCCGTTGTCGAGCACGGTCGAACCGGTGAAGTGGATTTCGGCATCGGAGAACACGCCGTCGGTGTTGCGCTCGTTGCCGCGCTCGCCTTCACTGTCGTCGTCGAAGTTGACCATGTAGGCGGTCTTGAAGAAACCACCCACACCAAGTTTGATCCCATCGGCCGCGAACGCCGGACTGGCGACCAAGCCAGCACCAAGCAGGGCCGTGGTACCCAAGAGAACTTTCTTCATCTCGAGATTCCCTAAGTTTGCGATTGCCATCGAGGGAGATTGAAGTTCCCCCGAATGCCCCACGGCTCGAGCCCTTCGTGTTTGTCTGGTACTGCCTAGCAACTACGCAGTCACCGGTGACGGCAAGACCAGTCAAACCATCGGGCTTGAACCACGCAAACCATCGTCAATGCGGTTCCGGGTGTCAAACCAATTGCGCCCTCAGGGGCTCTGCGCTGTGGCAAATTCCCAAGACCTGTGGCGGCGATGCCACAGACATGCAGACTGCATTGTAAACCCCGAAAACCCAAGGAAAATTGCATCGATGCGTGGCGGCGCCGGCGCTGCCAGAACTTCGTTTCAGATTGGTAAACGCGCCCTCAACGCAGCGGCCAATAGCCGAATCGCTGCATCTGTTCCTTGTGGCTGGCGACCAGTCTATCGATTTGTGCGGGTGCCAGCAGCTCCCGCCACTGGCCGGCGCGCCCCTCGCGGAAGAACTTCTGGGCGAACGGCGACTTCTCCTTGAAGCCCCGCTCGTCCTCCTGCCGGCGCAGCGTCTTGAACGAGGCCCGTTCGATTGCGCGCTCCAGCCGCTTGCGCGGCGGGTTGAGGCCGAGGAACTGGGTGAGCCCGCCGAAGGTCTTGATCGGGTTGTTCAGCATGTCCTCGTAGCGCAGGACCGCGAGGCCG
This sequence comes from Dongiaceae bacterium, assembly GCA_035251915.1. Classification (GTDB taxonomy): domain Bacteria; phylum Pseudomonadota; class Alphaproteobacteria; order Dongiales; family Dongiaceae; genus Dongia_A. Next base: position 1,503 of record DATFDU010000268.1, read on the forward strand.
GGGCGCAGCGGGTTGGTCCAGGAATCGACGTGGATCGACCAGCTCTTGTGGACCTCGTAGACGATCTTGTCGTTGGTCTTGGAGCCGATCGACGGGTCGGCCAGGATGTCGACCGTGGTGTCGAGATCGGTTCCGTAGTGGTGCGACAGCGAGATGCAGACGTCGAGCGGGTTGCGCACGATATAGATGGCGCCGGCCGTCAGGTCCTGATGCATCATCGGATAGCCGAGGAACTTGACCGAGGCGTTGTGGGTTTTGACGAAGATATCGTCCTTCCTGGTCTGGCAGATCGCCAGCTGCGCCCCGCGGCGCATGCGCGCCACGTCCACCGCCGTCCATTCCGTCCAGTCCCGCTGGTCCTGGGCCTTGTACCAGTCGATCGAGGAATCGCTGGTCGAGAAGTCGGTGATCTTGTTGATGTCGTAGGCTTCCTCGGGGTCGCGGAACAGGTTGTGCAGGAACGCCCGCATCCAGGTGTTGCCCGACTTCGGATAGCTGGCCAGCCAGATGATCTTGGACATCGTCCCCTTCCGCGGGCCGGCCCTGTTGAAGCCGGGCAGCGAACCCCGGCGTCGCATTAAGGCAGGCTTTCCGCCAGCTAGACAGCTTGACCCGGCCGCGCCATTTCGCGTACCAGAGTGCTCGTTCGCCTGCACGCCAGACCTTGGGAGGCAGGGTCGCCGGGCGAGCCCAGGATGCACAAGCTGAAAGGGCGCGCTCGAACGCCCAGGCCGCAAGCCGCACCGGCTAACCTTTGGCATCTGGAGGCGTTGGCGAGGCGTTCTTAGGAAAAGCTTAGAAGGGCCGTCAATATGAAAGTTGCCGCGGAAGGTGCCGGATCGCGCCTGGGGGGCTTGTGGGCGCGACGGATGCTCGCGATTGCGGCGGTGCTCGGCCTCGGCCTCACCTTGGGCGCCTGCAATTTCGATCTCGGCGGCGAAGCCAAGTATCCGGTGCCGCGCCAGAAGGGCCAGAACCAGCCCCAGTATGAAGAAGAGGAGGGGGTGTTCGGCGAAGGCGGCATCTTCGGACCCGACCTTCCGGAGGACTCGACGGGCGGCGGCATCGGCGTCAACAACCTGCTGTGGCGCGCCTCGCTCGACACCGTCTCCTTCATGCCCCTGGTCTCGGCCGATCCGTTCGGCGGGGTCATCATCACCGACTGGTACACCCCGCCCTCGGCCCCCGACGAGCGCTTCAAGGTCAACATCTACATCCTGGGCCGGGCCCTGCGGGCCGACGGCATCCGCGCCTCGGTGTTCCGCCAGCAGATGCAGGGCGCCGGCTGGGTCGACGCCCCGGTCGCGCTCAACACCGCGACCGACCTGGAGAACGCCATCCTCACCCGCGCCCGCCAGATGCGCCTCGCCGGGTCGCAGTAGAAACCCCTTCCCCCTTGTGGGGGAAGTCGGGATGGGGGTGACGCCGCACGATGCCCGACGAGCGTGCATGGCACTTGAGAAAGAACATGACAGACGCGGAGCATGCCTTGTGGCGCTATCTCCGGCGGCGCCTGCTCGACGGCCATGGGTTTCGCAGGCGAGTTCCGATCGGAGGCGGCGGTGACACGAGGAACGCCGTGGCCAATACGCCGAGGGAAGAATGTGCCCGCCGCCTCGGAGCCTCGCGCTCGAAGCGAATGGCTGCTTCATGGTCGGCCCAAAGGCCAACCGAATACAAGGTTGCGGTGCGACTATCGCGCCCGACAGCGAGCTCCCCTCGGATCGAGATTTGAAGACTGTCTGTTGCAGAGGCCCCGGTCGCGCGATGGTCTCCGTTGGCCTGTGACGTCGGCTTTGCGCGTAGAAACCAACGGCAGAGTCCGACCCATTCCGGACGTTGAGTGCTGCCTTCTCCTGTCTCGATCGCGGCGGAGACGGGGGTCTAGGTGTTCACCCCTTCGTGCGAACGCTCCATGGCGCGCTTGTACGCGTCGCGGCTGGTGGTGCGGGCGAGGTAGGCCTGTTCGACGTCACCGAGGGTGATGCCGCAGTTCCGTTGGCCCAGGTTCAGAGCGTAGGTCACCGAGATGTCGGCGGCAGTGAAAGCCTCGCCGGCGAGGTAGGGCGAGCTGGCAAGCCGTTGGCTGACCAGCTTCAGCCGCTTCTGGAACGACTGCAGACACCAGGTCGCGCCCCAGTTCTCCCGCTCGGCCTCGGGCGCGATGAAGCGGCTGACGACGACGGGCATCATCAGGGTCGCGAGGCCGGCTTCGCCCAGATGCAGAAACTGCTGGTAGGCGGGGAAGGTCGGACCCTGCGGCGCGGGTGCCAGCGGCGTCGGCCCGTAGCGGGCCATCAGGTACTCCATGATTGCGATCGACTCGACCATGACGACGTCGCCGTCCTGGATCGCCGGGATGTACTCGGCGGGGCTGACCGCCAGGAACTCGGGGTCCTGCTCGGCGGCCAGCATGTCCACCTGCCGCACGCGGTAGGGAAGGCCCATCTCCTCCATCACCCAGACGACCCGGATCGATCGCGAGGTCTGTCCGCCCCAAACGGTGATCATGCGCCGGCCCTTTCCTTGTGTGACTGAGGGACCGTAGCGGACCTTATATGACCCTGGCACTCCAGGCATGCGCCAAGCTTAGCTTCAGCGAGGTCTCCTTCCCACCCGTCTCGGAACTTCAGAATGCCTGCTCGCAGGAGCTTGACAGAGAATTCCCCATACAAGGCGTTCACCAGCAGTTGAACCGCCATTGCGCACCCGGCCGCGATTGTTATTGTGCTGGCCGGATTTCCCAATTCAGACCCGAAGTGATGTCGCGTTACAACTTCCAAGAAACCGAGCCCAAGTGGCAGGCTACCTGGTCCGAGCGCCGCGCTTTTCATAGCGAGGCCGATCCCAGCCGCCCGAAATATTATGTCCTGGAGATGTTCCCCTACCCCTCCGGGCGCATCCACATGGGCCACGTGCGCAACTACACCATGGGCGACCTGGTCGCCCGCTACAAGCGCGCCCGCGGCTTCAACGTCCTGCATCCGATGGGCTGGGACGCCTTCGGCCTGCCGGCGGAGAATGCCGCGCGCGACCAGAAGATCCACCCCGCCAGCTGGACCTACGACAACATCGCCGTGATGCGCGCCGAGCTGCAGCGCATGGGCCTGGCGCTGGACTGGGAGCGCGAGCTGGCGACCTGCCATCCCGGCTACTACGCCCAGCAGCAGCGCCTGTTCCTGGACTTCCACAAGGCCGGCCTCGCCTACCGCAAGGAGGCCTTCGTCAACTGGGATCCGGTCGATCACACCGTGCTCGCCAACGAGCAGGTGATCGACGGCCGCGGCTGGCGCTCCGGAGCGCCGGTGGAGAAGCGCAAACTGTCGCAGTGGTTCCTCAAGATCACCGCCTATGCCGACGACCTGTTGTCGGCGCTGAAGACGCTGGACCGCTGGCCCGAGAAGGTCCGCCTGATGCAGGAAAACTGGATCGGCAAGTCGACCGGCGCCTATGTCCACTTCAGGATCGAAGGCCTCGACGACCAGCAGACCATCTTCACCACGCGTCCGGACACGTTGTACGGCGCCTCGTTCCTGGCGCTGTCGCCCGATCATCCGCTGTCCGACCTGGCGGCGCAGAGCGAGCCCGGCGCGGCGGAGTTCATCGCCGAGTGCCGCGCCGCCGGCACCTCCGAGGCGGCGATCGAGGCGCAGGAGAAGCGCGGGTTCCGCACCAAGCTCGAGGCCGTGCATCCCTTCACCGGCAAGAAGCTGCCGGTCTTCATCGCCAACTTCGTGCTGATGGAGTACGGCACCGGCGCGATCTTCGGCTCCGCCGGCCACGACCAGCGCGACCTCGACTTCGCGCGCAAATACCGGCTGGAGGTCCTCCCCGTCGTGCTGCCGCCGGGCGAGACGCCGCAGACCTTCAAGGTCGACGACGTCGCCTATACCGGCGACGGCACGATCTACAATTCCGACTTCCTCGACGGCCTCTCGATCGACGCCGCGATCGAGAAGGCGGCCGCCCGGCTGGAGGAGATCGGCGCCGGCGAAGCCACCACCATCTATCGCCTGCGCGATTGGCTGGTCTCGCGCCAGCGCTACTGGGGGTGTCCGATCCCGATGGTGCATTGCGCCGACTGCGGCGTGGTGCCGGTGCCGGCCGCGCAGCTGCCGGTGCTGCTGCCCGACGACGTCACCTTCGACAAACCGGGCAATCCGCTCGATCACCACCCGACCTGGAAGCACACCACCTGCCCCAGCTGCGGCAAGCCGGCGACGCGCGAGACCGACACCTTCGACACCTTCGTCGATTCATCGTGGTATTTCGCGCGCTTCTGCTCGCCGCGGCTGATGGAGGCGCCGGTCGACCGCGCTGCGATCGACTACTGGCTGCCGGTCGACCAGTATATCGGCGGCGTCGAGCACGCGATTTTGCACCTGCTCTATTCGCGCTTTTTCATGCGCGCCATGCACCTGACCCACCATGCCAGCATCGACGAGCCGTTCGCCGGCCTGTTCACCCAGGGCATGGTGCTGCACGAATCCTACAAGGACGATGCCGGCAAGTGGCTCTATCCCGAGGAGGTCGAGAAGCATCCCGACGGCACGGCCCTCCATGTAAAGACCCGGCGCCCGATCGAGGTCGGGCGCAAGGAGGTCATGTCCAAGTCGAAGAAGAACGTGGTGCCGCCGGCGCGCATCATCGAGACCTACGGCGCCGACACCGCGCGCTGGTTCGTGCTCTCCGACTCGCCGCCCGAGCGCGACATGGAGTGGACCGAGGCCGGCGTCGAAGGCGCCTGGCGCTTCACCCAGCGCTTGTGGCGCATCGTCACCGGCTGGATCGAGGATCACCCTGCCTTGGCCAAGCCTGGCAATGCCGCGGCCTCCACCGCGGCGGGCGGCCCGGCCGAGCAGCTGCGCCGCGCCACCCACAAGGCGATCGCCGGCGTCACCGACGATATCGAGAAGTTCCGCTTCAACCGCGCGGTCGCGCGCATCTATGAATATGCCAACGTCCTCGCCGAGGTGAAGGCCGGCGACCTCGCCGATCCCGCCGGCCTCGCCGCGCGGCGCGAGGCGCTGGACACCCTCGCCCTGCTGATCGGCCCCGCCATGCCGCATCTGGCCGAGGAGTTGTGGCAGCGCCTGGGCCATGACAAGCTGCTGGCCGAAACCGCGTGGCCGGTCGCCAACCCCAGGCTGGTGATCGACGACACGGCGACGGTCGCGGTGCAGGTGAACGGCAAGCTGCGCGCCACCATCCAGCTGCCCCGCGACTGCGACAAGGCGGACGCGGAGCGCGCGGCGCTGGCCGAGCCGGCCGTGATCAAGGCGCTGGAGGGCAAGCCGGTGAAGAAAGTGGTCGTGGTGCCGAACCGGATCGTCAATGTGGTCGCGTAGGCAGGACATGTCGCGCGGGATAAACCAATTTTCCCCCTCCCCCCAAACTGGGGGAGGGGATTCTGCACTGTCGTCGCGTCGGCGTATCCTGCAGACACTGCTCTTGGCTGGCGCCGCCGCTTCAGTGATGGCCCCGCTCGCCGGCTGCGGCTTCCGGCCGATGTACGGCGATGCCAGCACCGTCAGCACCAGCAGCGGCGGGCGGGTCGACCAGCAGATGGCCGGCATCCGCATCGAGCCGATCGCCAACCGCGAGGGCCAGCAGCTGCACAACGCGCTGCGCGACCGCCTCAACCCGCTGGGCCAGCCGGCGTCCGCCGCCTACTCGCTCAACGTCAACCTGACCATCCGCAGCTACGGCGCGCTGTCCAAGCGCGACCTGTCGGCCACCCGCCGCAATGTCGAGCTGAACGCCTTCTATTCGCTGCGCGACAATGCCGACACGGTGGTGCTGACCGACCGCTCTGTGATCACCACCGGCTATGACGAGTTCGACGATCCGCTGAACGACATCTCGGCCTACGAGGACACCATCCGCCGCGGCACCCTGCAGCTGGCCGAGCAGATCCGCACCCGCGTCGCCGTCTTCATGACCGCCGGCACGCCGGCGCCGATCGTGCCGCCGCCGCCGGGCAGCCCGCCGCGCGAAGAGCCGGTCGGCTCCTGGGCCACCCCGTGAGCCGCCAATTGCAGGCATGAAGCTCGACAAGGCCAAGCTCGACCGTGTCCTGAAGTCGCCGGACAGCATCGGCGCGCTGCTGTTCTATGGCCCCGACGAAGGCCTGGCGCACGAATATGCCGGCCTCGCGCAGAAGGCGGTGCTGGGCGCCGGCGACGATCCCTTTCGCCTGGCCGAGCTGACGCCCGACGACCTCAAGGGCGACGGCGCGCGCTTGGCCGACGAGCTCAACGCCATCTCCATGCTGGGCGGCCGGCGCGTGGTGCGCATCGCCCAGGCCGGCAACATGATCGCCGAGCAGATCGAGACCGCGATCGCCGGCCAGGTGCCGGGCTCTGCCTTGCTGGTGGTCGAGGCCGGCGACATCGGCAGCAAGGCCGAGCTGGTGAAGGTGTTCGAATCCGCCGAGGGCGCCGGCGTCTTCCCCTGCTACCGCGACAACGAAGCACAGCTAGGGCCCCTGATCGCCGCGCATCTGAAGGCCGGCGGCTACGGCATCGCGCGCGACGCCCTCGCCTATCTCGCCGAGCGTCTCGGCGGCGATCGCGGCGTGACGCGCAGCGAGCTCGACAAGCTGATGCTCTTTCTCGGCGACCCGAAACGCGAAGTCACGCT
>DATFDU010000269.1:0-2796 GCA_035251915.1 Dongiaceae bacterium
GCCGAGAACTATCTCGGCGAGAAGGTGACCCAGGCGGTCATCACCGTTCCCGCGTATTTCAACGACAGCCAGCGCCAGGCCACGAAGGATGCCGGCAAGATCGCCGGCCTCGAAGTGCTGCGCATCATCAACGAGCCGACGGCGGCCGCGCTCGCCTACGGCATGGAGAAGAAGGGCACCGGCGTCATCGCGGTCTATGACCTCGGCGGCGGCACCTTCGACATCTCGGTGCTGGAGATCGGCGACGGCGTGTTCGAGGTGAAGTCGACCAACGGCGACACCTTCCTCGGCGGCGAGGATTTCGACGCGCGCATCATCGACTACCTGGCCGAGGAATTCAAAAAGGACAACGGCATCGACCTGCGCAAGGACAAGCTCGCGCTGCAGCGCCTGAAGGAAGCTGCGGAGAAGGCGAAGATCGAGCTGTCGTCGGCGATGCAGACCGAGGTCAACCTGCCGTTCATCACGGCCGACCAGACCGGTCCGAAGCACCTCACCATCAAGCTCACGCGCGCCAAGCTGGAATCGCTGGTCGACGACCTGATCGAGCGCACGATGGAGCCGTGCCGCAAGGCGCTGAAGGATGCGGGGCTCAAGGCCTCCGACATCAACGAGGTGATCCTGGTCGGCGGCATGACCCGCATGCCCAAGATCATCGAGAAGGTGAAGGAGCATTTCGGGCGCGAGCCGCATCGCGGCGTCAACCCGGACGAAGTGGTCGCGGTCGGCGCCGCCATCCAGGGCGCGGTGCTGAAGGGCGAGGTGAAGGACGTCCTGCTGCTGGACGTGACTCCGCTGTCGCTCGGCATCGAGACGCTGGGCGGCGTGTTCACGCGCCTGATCGATCGCAACACCACGATCCCGACCAAGAAGAGCCAGACCTTCTCGACCGCCGAGGACGGCCAGACCGCGGTCACCATCCGCGTGTTCCAGGGCGAGCGCGAAATGGCGGCGGACAACAAGCTGCTGGGCCAGTTCGACCTGGTCGGCATCCCGCCGGCGCCGCGCGGCATGCCGCAGATCGAGGTCACGTTCGACATCGACGCCAACGGCATCGTCAACGTCCAGGCCAAGGACAAGGCGACCAACAAGGAGCAGCAGATCCGCATCCAGGCCTCCGGCGGCCTCAGCGACACCGACATCCAGAAGATGGTGAAGGATGCCGAATCGCACGCCGCCGAGGACAAGAAGCGCCGCGCCCTGGTGGAAGCCCGCAACCACGCGGACTCCACGATCCACGGCGCGGAGAAGCAGCTCAAGGAAGCCGGCGACAAGGTCGCCGCCGGCGACAAGGAAGCGGTCGAAGGCGCGATCGCCGCGCTCAAGGCCGAGATGGACAGCGAGAATGCCGATGCCATCAAGGCCAAGACCGATGCCTTGCTGCAGGCCCTGATGAAGGTCGGCGAAGCCATGTACAAGGCTGCCGCCGAGCAGGGCCAGGGCGCAGCGCCGGGCGGCGATGGCGCGGCCGGTGCGCAGGGCGGCGGTGACGCCGGCGGCGCACAAGGCGGCAGTGACGAGAAAGTGGTCGACGCCGATTTCGAGGAGGTCGACGAGCGCAAGGGCAAGAGCGCCTGAGCAAACTGAACCGATGGCGGGGGCTGGACAGGGAAGGTCCAGCCCCGGCTGCATTTTGATCGGCGATTGGGTACTGATTGGTACTGGGGGCGTGGGGCGGCGGCGATGATCCGCCCGATCGCCAGGCTTGAGCGAATAGGCGATGGCGAAGCAGGATTATTATTCGACGCTGGGGGTGGCGAAGGACGCCGATCTTGAGACTCTCAAGAGGGCGTACCGCAAGCTCGCCATGCAATATCACCCCGACCGCAACCACGGCGACGCGGCGGCGGAGCAGAAATTCAAGGAACTGAGCGAAGCCTACGACGTCCTCAAGGACGATCAGAAGCGCGCGGCCTACGATCGCTTCGGCCATGCCGCGTTCGAGAACGGCAACGGCCGCGGCGCCGGTGCCGCCGGCTTCGACTTCACCGCCTCGGGCTTCGCCGACATCTTCGACGAGATGTTCGGCGAGTTCATGGGCGGGCGGCGCGGCGGCCAGTCGCGCGCGCGGGGCGGCGACCTGCGCTACAACATGGAGATCACGCTCGAGGAAGCGTTCGCCGGCAAGCAGGCGACCATCCGCGTGCCCGGCACCGAACCGTGCGCGGCGTGCCACGGCACCGGCGGCGAGAAGGGGACACAGCCGGTCAACTGCCCGACCTGCCGCGGCCACGGCAAGGTGCGCGCGACCCAGGGCTTCTTCACCATCGAGCGGACCTGTGCCGCCTGCGGCGGCCTCGGCAAGGTGATCGAGAAGCCGTGCCCGGCCTGTCACGGCCAGGGCCGCACCGCCAAGGACAAGACGCTGCAGGTCACCATCCCCGCCGGGGTCGAGGACGGCACGCGCATCCGCCTGGCGGGCGAGGGCGAAGCCGGCGTGCGCTCGGCGCCGTCGGGCGATCTCTACATCTTTCTCAGCGTGAAGCAGCATCGCCTGTTCCAGCGCGACGGCGCCAACATCCATTGCCGCGTGCCGCTCTCGATGGCGACCGCGGCGCTCGGCGGCGGGATCGAGATCCCGACCATCGACGGCTCGCGGGCCAAGGTGCAGGTACCGCCCGGCACCCAGACCGGCCAGCAGTTCCGCCTCAAGGGCAAGGGCATGAGCGTGCTGCGCACCAACGCGCGCGGCGACATGTATGCCGAGATCGTGGTCGAGACCCCGGTCAACCTCAGCAAGAAGCAGAAGGAGCTGCTCCAGCAGTTCCAGGACGAGGGCAAGACGCACGGCAGCTC
>DATFDU010000270.1:0-2031 GCA_035251915.1 Dongiaceae bacterium
CGTTGCGGCGATGGCCGGCATGGTGCGCGACATGACGGTGAATGCGGACCGTATGCGCAAGGCGACCGACGGCGGGTTCCTCACCGCCACCGACCTTGCCGACTGGCTGGTGCGCACGCTGAACATGCCGTTCCGTCACGCCCATCATGTGACCGGCGAGCTGGTGCGGCTGGCGGAGAGCAAGAGCTGCCGCCTGCAGGACCTGTCGCTCGCGGACATGCAGAGGGTGGAGCCGCGCATCGACGATGGGCTATTCTCCGTCCTCGGGGTCGATCAATCGGTGGCGAGCCGAACGTCCTACGGCGGAACGGCGCCGGACAACGTGCGGCGCGCCATCCAGGACGCGCGGGAGCTGTTCAAATGACGCAGATTTTGCCGCGGCTGTTGCTGGTGCTGTTGCTGGGCGTGGTTGCCCTGGCGCCAGCGGCGTGCGGCCGCAAGGGCGCTCCGGTTCTGCCGCCGGGCAAGACCGACGAGTTCCCCAGCCAGTATCCCAGGTCCACCGACCCGCAGACGGGCGTGTTCAGCAACTAGGCCAGCCGTTCCATGACCCACTTCCCTTATGTCGGCAGCGAGCTGCACGTCGAGCAGGTCCCGGTGCGGCGCATCGCCGATGCGGTCGGTACGCCGTTCTATTGCTATTCCAGCGCGACGCTGGCCGATAATTACCAGGCCTATGTGCAGACGCTCGGCGCGCTCGGCGTCGGCATCTACTACTCGCTGAAAGCCAATTCCAACCAGGCGGTCATCCGCACCCTTGGCAGGCTCGGCGCCGGCGCCGACGTGGTGTCGGTCGGCGAGATGCATCGCGCGCTGAAGGCCGGCGTTCCGGCCGACAGGATCGTGTTCGCCGGCGTCGGCAAGACCGAGCTGGAGATGGCGGCGGCGCTCGAGGCCGGCATCTACCAGTTCAACGTCGAGAGCTTCGGCGAGCTGGAGACGCTGAATGAGGTGGCCGCGCGCATGGGCGTGAAGGCGCCGGTCACGCTGCGCATCAACCCCGATGTCGACGCCAAGACCCACGCCAAGATCTCGACCGGCAAGGCGGAGAACAAGTTCGGCATCGACATCGACCACGCCGCGCAGTTCTATTCCGCCGCGGCGCGCATGAAGGGCATCCGGATCGTCGGCCTCGCCGTCCATATCGGCTCGCAGCTGACCGACATTGCGCCCTATCGCGCCGCCTTCCTGAAGATCGCCGAGCTGGCGCAGACCCTGCGCAAGGCCGGATTCGCCGTGGAGCGCATCGACCTCGGCGGCGGCATCGGCATCGCCTATCGTGACGAAGCCACCATCGACCTCAAGGAATACGCGAAGCTCGTGAACGAGCTCATCGTGCCCTTGGGCACGAAAATCGAAGTCGAGCCGGGGCGCAGCATCGTCGGCAATGCCGGTCTGCTGGTGTCGCGCGTCATCAACGTGAAGGCGGGGGTGAGCCGCAAATTCGTGATCGTCGACGCGGCCATGAACGACCTGATCCGGCCCAGCCTGTACGACGCCTATCACGGCATCATCCCGGTGACGGAGCCTGCCAGCGATGCGCCGGTCGAGCGCTGCGACGTGGTCGGGCCGGTCTGCGAGACCGGCGACCGCTTTGCCGAGCAGCGGCCCTTGCCGCCCGTGGAAGCGGGGGATCTGGTCGCCTTCGCAACTGCGGGAGCCTACGGGTCGGTCATGTCCTCGACCTACAACACCCGGCTGCCGGCGGCCGAGGTCCTGGTCCGGGGCGACCGGTTCGACATCGTCCGGCCGCGGCCATCTTATGACCATATTATTGGCCTAGATCAGATTCCCGACTGGCTCGCCTGACACACTTTGCGACGATCTTTGGCTCGCAATTGAACCAGGGCGTGGCTAAAGTGTTAACCAGACTGGGCTAGGATCGGATCGGAAAGCCGGCGCTACCATGCAGGAACCTAGACCATCCTTGCGATCGCAGGCCGCCCCGAACCCGATGGCGGCCCTGCCCTTGCGCGTCCGGTTCTGGGCCTGGGGCGCCTGGTTCCTGATGGTCGTGGAGCAGGTCTGGCG
>DATFDU010000271.1:0-6430 GCA_035251915.1 Dongiaceae bacterium
CGAGGTTCTCCGACTTGCCGTTGACGAAGTTGTCGATCACCGAGACGCGGGCGCCGCGCGCCAGCAGTTGGCGCGTCACCTCGTTGCCGATGAAGCCCGCGCCGCCGGTGACGACGACGGTGAGACCCTCGAGGCTCACGCCGCGACCTTTGTGGTGACGGCGCGCAGGGCGGCCGCCACCTCGTCGACCTGGGCGGCAGTCATTTCCGGGAACATCGGCAGCGACAGCTCTTCCGCGCCATGCCGCTCGGAGAGCGGGAACGCGCCCGGACCATGGCCAAGCTCGGCAAAGGCCGGCTGCAGGTGGACCGGGATCGGATAATGCAGGAGGGTGGCGATGCCGGCCTCGTTCAGCGCCTTGGCGATCCGGTCGCGGCGCGCTGCGTCGACCCGGATGCCGTAAACGTGCCAGACGTGGCGGCGGCCCGGCTTCTCGACCGGCAGGATCACACCGGGAATTCCGGCCAGCGCCTTCTCGTACAGCCGCGCCACATTGCGGCGCGCTTCGGTCCAGGCTTCGACGTAGCGCATCTTCACGTCGAGCACCGCGCCCTGGACGCCGTCCATGCGGTAGTTGAGGCCCTTCAGCGCGTGATGGTACTTCCGGTCCTGGCCCCAGTCGCGCAGCATGCGCACCTTGTGCGCGAGCGCGGCGTCGGCGGTGGAGACCAGGCCGCCCTCGCCATAGGCGCCGAGATTCTTGCCGGGATAGAAGCTGAAGCAGGCGAGCCGCCCGATGCCGCCGGCGAACGTGCCGCCGATCTTGGCACCGTGGGCCTGCGCGGCATCCTCGATCACGATCAGCCCGTGCTTGTTTGCGATCTGCTGGATGCGGTCCATGTCGGCACACTGCCCGTAGAGATGCACCGGCATGATGGCCTTGGTGCGCGGGGTGATGGCGGCCTCGATGCGGTTCGCATCGATCAAGGCCGTGTCCGGCTCGATGTCGACGAACACCGGCTTCGCGCCGACCAAATCGATCGCGGTCGCGGTCGCGATGAAGGTCATGGAGGTGGTGATGACCTCGTCGTCGCGGCCGACGCCGGCGGCGAGCAGCGCGAGATGCAGCGCGGCGGTGCCGGAGCTGCAGCCGATCGCATGCTCGAGCTCGTAGGTGCGCGCGAAGGCCGCCTCGAACCGCTGCACGGCGGGGCCGAGCACGTAGGCGCCGCTCTCCAGCACGTCGATGACGGCGGAATCGACCTCCGCCTTGATGGCGCGGTACTGGGCCTTCAGATCGAGAAATGGAACCATTCCTGCTCCTTACAAGCGGATGATCTCGCCGCCCTTGCGGGCGGACGCTTCGGCCGATTCGAGGAGGCGCACGACCTGGAGGCCGACCTCGCCCGAGGTGATCGGGGCAACGCCCTTGGTGAAGCACTCGTTGGCATGCTGCGCCATGACGCCCAGCGCCTCGCGGCCGTCCAGCTTGGGCGCCCGCATGTCGCCGACGCGATAGGCCACCTTCATCTGACGCTGGACCTCCGGGTCCTTGATGATCGAGATGCCCTTGTCGTAGATGCGGATCTTCTCCGACACGTCGACGTCGTCATAGACCACCATCGAGCGGTCGCCGCCGATGATGATGCTCCTGATCTTGACCGGCGCCAGCCAGCTGGCGTGGATGTGCGCGACGGTGTTGCCGGGATAGTAGAGCGTGATGTAGGTGAGGCTCTCGGTCGCCGTTCCCATCGGGTCGATGGCGGTGGCACCGATCGCCTCCGGCTTCGCCGGCATGATGCGGGAGAGGATCGCGAAATCGTGCACTGCGAGATCCCAGATCACGTTCACGTCGCTCTGGAACAGGCCGAGATTGATGCGGGTGGAATCGTAATAGAGGATACGCCCCAGCTCGCCGTTCGCCGACATGTCGGCGATCTTGCGCACAGCGTCGGTGTAGACGAACGTATGGTCGGTTAGGATCTGCCGCCCGACCTTGGCCGCCAGCTCGACCAGCCGCGCCGCTTCGTCGGACGAGCCGCACAGCGGCTTCTCCACCACCACATGCTTGCCGGCCTTGAGCGCGGCTTCGGCCAGCGCGAAATGGGTCGAGACCGGCGTTGCGATCGCGACCACGTCGATGCCCGGGTCGCCGATCAGGTCGCGCGCATCGGCATGCACGGCGATGTTGGGATAGAGGCCGGCGGCGCGCGCACGGCTCTTCTCGTCGCGATCGGCGACCGCCACCAGCTTGGAGCCTTCAGCCTGGTTGAAGACGCGTGCGAGGTTGGGTCCCCAATAGCCGTAGCCGATGACACCGTATTTCAACATGGTCAGTGCGCCCTCTGGCGACGGAGCGCGGTGGCGAGAGACGACGAAACCGTCTCCACCTCCTGCTCCGTCATCTCGTCGAACATTGGAAGGATGAGGCCGCAATCCTGCGCCTTTTCCGACACCGGCAGCGGGAAGCGCACGCCGGCCGCCTCCTCGCCGCGCGAATAGGCCGGCTCGCGATGCGCGTTCATGACGCCGCGTCGGGTCGCGATGCCGTAGTCGAGCATCGCCTGCATGACTTGGCGCTGGTCGACGCCATCGGGCAGCATCACGCAGTAGCTTTGCCAGTTGGTGCGCGTATCGGTGCGGTCCGCCGGGACGGTCACGCCGTCGATCTGCGACAGCTTGGCCCGATAGATCTCCGCCAGCTCCCGCCGGCGCACCACCATCTGCGGCAGGCGCGCCAGCTGGCAGCGGCCGATCGCGGCCTGGATGTCGGTCAGGCGATAATTGAAGCCGACCTCGACATATTCCTCGAACACCACCTGCTGCGACTGGTGGCGCTGCTGGTCGCTGACGCTCATGCCGTGCTGGCGCAGCAGGCGCAGCCGCGCGGCCAGATCGGCATCGTCGGTGGTGATCATGCCGCCGTCGCCGGTCGACAGCAGCTTGCGCGGATGGAGCGAGAAGCAAGAGAGCTTGTCGAACGGCGCGCCGATCCGCCGCCACTGGTTGCCGTCCAGCGTCTCGCTGCCGATGGCGCAGGCGGAATCCTCGACCAGCGGCAGGCCATGGCGCTTGGCAATGGCCGCGATCTCCGCCGAGCGCGCCGGCATGCCGAGCTGGTGGACCAGCATGATAGCGCCGGTCTTGGGCGTGATGGCGGCCTCGATCAGGGCCGGGTCCATGTTGAGGTCGTCCAGCCGGATATCGACGAACACCGGCAGCGCGCCGCAGTGGCGGATCGCGTTGGCGGTGGCGATGAAGGAGTGGCTGACGGTGATGACCTCCTGCCCCGGCTTGACGCCGCTGACCAGCAGGGCGAGGTGCAGGGAGACCGTGCAGTTCGAAACCGCGACAGCATGCCGCGCGCCGCAGAACTCCGCAAATTCCCGTTCAAAAGCCGCGACTTCCGGGCCCTGCGTCACCCAGCCCGAGCGCAGGACGCGCGTGACCGCCTCTTCCTCGAGTCGGCCGAAAGCCACCTTGGCCAGCGGAATGCGGAGCGCGCACATCTATTTTCTATAACCCGATCAATGGCTTGGGCATGACATGCCGCCGCCCGGTGCGGTTTGGGCGAGCGGCCCGCAACATTCTCGATTAATCCTGTCGCGTCAAGCGGCAGGTCCCGCCCGCCGTTGATACATTCCGGGTGCTCTATGCTAGAGAACCCGCCGAGGATTCGACTGCGCCGAGAGCGAGATGCAAGACCAGATCCGGCCCATTTCCGGCCATTCGACCATCGGCTTCGCGGCGTTGGCTGCGATGACAGCCCTCGCTATGGCCGCTGCCACCCTGTTCGCCAGGACCGGCCTCGGCTTTCCCCTTCCGCTGCTCGCAGCCTGCATTGCCGTTGTCGTGCTGTCGACCTTCGCGCCGGCGCTGTGGGCCTTGCGGACGCCTGAGCGGCAGGTGTGGGTCGGCCCGCTCGCAGGCCTGGTTCTGATCCTTGCCTGTGGCGTGGTCGGCCTGCTTGGCATGATCGGCGTCGCCCTGGTCTGCGTGCTGGCCCTTGGGTGCCTTGTGCTCGGCATACGGGCGGCGCGACCGAGCACAATCACAGTGCTGCTGGAATGCGCGATCGTGCTGGCGGGCGTGCTGTTCTTCGCGTTGGAACTGGGCGGCACCAAATACGTCAACTTCGTGCTTGACCAGCTCATCCTGCACGGCCGCGCCGACGGCGACGATTACCTCAACGCCGCGCTCACCAAGTCGCTCAGCACATTGTTGGTGCCGGCGCCCGGCATCGATGGCGTCGCGCCTGCCAAGTATCACTTCGGCTTCTACGCGCTGGCGGCGACGCTGACGCCGATTGCCGGCGGCGACGCCGCGCTCGCGCTGATCGGGCTGCAGATGCTGGTGCTGGTGCCGCTCCTGGGCTTTGCGCTTGCCCATGGCACCGCGCTGATCGCGGCGCGCCTTACGCCCGAGCAAGCGCCGCGCCCGCTGCTCGTGGCCGCATTGGCCTTTGCGCTGGTGCCGCTGGCGCAGCTGAGCGGCCTTGCGAGCCTGGTGGCATACAGCACCTCGATGCTGCTTGGCGGCACGCTGCTGACCCTGCTGGCGCCGGCCATTCTGGTGCAGGTGCCGGAGCGCGCGGACGAACCGGTGGGCCGGTTCTGGTGGGCGTCGGCAATCGCCATTCCCGTGCTGGCGGTGGCGAAGATCTCGGCCGGCTATGTGTGGACCGCGGTCGCCGGCTATCTCGCCCTGCGCAAGATCGGCCTCAAGCGCCTGCCGCTGTGGCTGCTTGGCCTTGCCATGGCGATCCTGTTCTTCGGCAGCGTCTACCTGTTCGCGCCGACCGGCAGCGGCGGCGGCACACTGTTCGGCACGCCATACTATGTCGAGCGCGGCTTCGCCGAGGGCAACTACCTGCTGCCGCTGCAGCTGCAATGGCAGAATCTCGCCGTGTTGATCGGACTCATCCTGCTGCGCCGCCACGCCGCCGATGGTTTCCGCAAGCTGCTGATCGAGGCGGTGGTCATCGCCATCGTCGCCGCCAACCTCCCTGGCCTGCTGATGCAGATCCCGGGCGGCGATGCGGCGTATTTTCTGATCGCGGGTGAATGGTTTGCGCTGCCGATCCTGCTGGCGGCGTTGACTGTCGCGCCAGCCGCGCTGCGCGCAACAGCGCGCAGCTGGCGCATCGGCGGCTGGGCAGTTGCCGCTGCGGCGGCGATTGGCCTCGTCGTCGGACTGGTCGACACCGTGCCGTTGCGCGCGCACGCGTTCGTGTCCGCCGAGGCGCTGATCCACACTGGCGACCGGACCTACTTCTCCGACCACAAGAAGCGCGCGCTGAAGGCCGACTTCAAGCGAGCCCTGGACGACCAGTCGCTGTTCGCCCTGATGCAGTTGCCGGTCGCCGAGCCGCTCGGCCGCAAGCTGGCGGATCAGCTGCGCGGCGTCGACGGCGCGGCCAGGACCGGCGCCATCGCCTTCGCCGCGCCGGACTCCGCTTATTGGACCCTGGTCGGCGAATGCGATGGGCGCAGCCTGTGGCCGATGGCGGTGGCGGGCGTGAGCATGCTGGGCGGCCAGAGCGCCGGCAAGGCGACCTGCCCGGACGAGGGCCCGCTGCTCGGCGCGGACCTGCCCGATGTCGCCTTCTCCGCCGCGCCGACCGACGACGAGCTCTGCGCCCTCGCCGCCGAACGCCGCTTCCGCTCCATCCTGGTCATCAAGGGATTGGATGAGGCGCCGGCCAAGGTGGAATGCAACGTCGCCATCTCGGAGCTCGACCATGATTGAAAAGCTTCGCGCGCTGCAGGACAAGCTGCGGCAGGAGAAGCTCGCCGCGTTCAAGCGCCGCATGTCGCTCGGCGATCTCATCACCGATCGCTTGCAGAACGCGCGCGAATACAGCTTCGGTGAAGGGGCGTCGTGCTACGACACCCAGCGCTTGCGCCGCTCTTCTTGCCATGTCCTGAGAAGAGTTCGGGTCGTGCTCCGAAATGGCGCATGTCCGATGTGAGGCTCTCACCGGCCGGAAAACAAGCGCACCGCTATTTCCGAGTGGTGCCAAGAGCTGCCAACAACGTTCGGTCGCCAATAGACAACATTGGTGCTCTGACCGAAGTCGCTTTCGCTGCCTGCGGATGAAGCACCGAAGCCGAGCTGTTGCTCCGGACGTCGCAGGAGTCCTGTGCCAGGTCGACGTCATGATGAACCAGCTCAACCTTCGATCTGCGTGAAGATGCACACAAATGCCGGTAGAGCATTCGGTGAATTGCACAAAAATTGACATGCTTGTTGCTAAACTGCACGAGTAGGAGGAAGGTCACAGCAAACCAGCTTCGGCCCATTTGGGGGTGGAGATGGGCGACGAGATCGTACTCGCTGGCATATCGCGACGCGATGGATCGACAGCGGATGGCATCCATTTGCTGTGGTCGCCACCGCGCGGCAGCGGCTACTCGATCGGCGGATTCGACATTCAGCGCCGCAAGGCAGAGCGCACCAAGATCAGCTGCTACACCCTGAGCCAGGCTGA
>DATFDU010000272.1:0-7999 GCA_035251915.1 Dongiaceae bacterium
CGTGCATGCCCAGCATGCCCAGGAACAGCGGGTCGCTGGCCGGGATGGCGCCGAGCCCCATCAGCGTGAGCGTGCACGGGTATCCCGTGAGGCGAACGAACTGCGTCAGCAGCTTCGACGCCTCGGCGCCCGCGTTGATCACGCCGCCGCCGCAATAGAAGATCGGCCGCTTGGCGCCGGCGATCATGTCGATCGCCTTCTCGATCAGCGCCGGATCGGCCTCGGTCTGCGGGCGATAGGTGCGATGGCGCACGTTGGCTGGGCCGTCATACGTGCCTTCGGCGAACTGGATATCCTTCGGCAGGTCGACCACGACAGGACCGGGCCGGCCGCTGCGCGCAACGTAGAACGCCTCGTGCAAGGTGCGGCCGAGCTCGTTGACGTCCTTCACGAGGTAGTTGTGCTTGGTGCAGGGCCGGGTGATGCCGGTCGTGTCGGCTTCCTGGAACGCGTCGTTGCCGATGAGATGCGTCGGCACCTGGCCGGTCAGGCAGACGATGGGGATCGAATCCATCAGCGCGTCGGTCAGGCCGGTGACGGCGTTCGTGGCGCCGGGGCCGGAGGTGACGAGGGCGACGCCGACCTTGCCGGTCGAGCGCGCATAGCCCTCGGCCGCATGCACCGCCGCCTGCTCGTGGCGCACCAGGATGTGCTTGATCCGGTTCTGATTGAACAGCGCGTCATAGAGCGGAAGGACGGCGCCGCCGGGATACCCGAAAATGACCTCAACGCCCTGATCCACCAGGGCTTTGATCACGATATCCGCGCCTGTAATCGGTTCCGTCGCCATGGAAAGCGCTCCTTCCCCGCGCTCAAGGATGCAGAATAGCCTCAGGTGTAGGCATTCGGCCTACACGGCCGGCGGAACCTAAAGTCTGGTTATCCACCGGTCAACAAGAAATCGCGAATTTTCTGGCTGATTCCTGCATGGGAACTTTCTGAAAATTGCATGTCAGGAGGCTCTGGAGTTATAAAATTCTCACTTGGCATCTGGTTGCGGAACCAGGTGCCCTGCCGCTTGGCATAATTCCGGGTCTGCTGCTGCGCCGCAGCAACCGTGTCTTCCGAAACCGCCGAGCCTTCCCAGCCGTGCCGCGCCAGCTGCCAGAATCCGAGCGCCTTGGCGCCCCCTTCTGGCGGTGTCCGGTCCGGGCGGTATAGGTCGGGATAGAGCGCGAGGGCCTTGCGCACCTCCTCTAGGGCGCCATCCACCAGCATCACCCGGAACCGCTCGTCGCATGCTCGGTAGAGCGCCGCCCGGTCCGGCAACAGCACGAAGGTGAGGAACCTGAGATCACCCGGTGCTACTGGCGGCATCGTCTGCCACTCGGAGATCGGTCGGCCGGTCGCCTGCAGCACTTCCCAGGCGCGCGCGATGCGCTGCCGGTCGTTGGCATGCAGCCGTGCCGCGCTCACCGGGTCGCCGGCGGCCAGCCGCTCGCGCAGCGCCATCGATCCGATCTCTTCCAGCAGCTTGCGCGCGGCCCGCCGCACATCGGTGGGCACGTCCGGGATCGGCGAGAAACCCTGCATCAGCGCGCGTAGATAAAGGCCGGTGCCGCCGCACAGGACCGGCAGCTTGCCTGCGCCACGCGCGGCATCGATCTCCTGATACGCGAGCGTCGCCCAGCGATCGGCCGAGCACACATTGTCCAGCGCAAGGAACCCGTACAGCCGATGCGGCACCGCCTCTTTGGCCGCAGCGCTCGGCTGCGCGGTGAGGATCGGCAGGTCGCGATAGACCTGCATGGAATCGGCATTGATGACGATGCCGTTGAATTCTTGCGCCAGACGAACGGCCAGCGCGGACTTGCCGCTGGCTGTCGGCCCCGCGATGACCAGCACCGGCTTGTGCCCCCGCCGCGCCTCGCTTATACCCCCGCTCGCCATGATGTTCGTCTTATCGCTCATTTGCGCTCCCGACGCGGCGGAGCTTACACCGGCCCTGCTCGAGCGGGTCAACCGCGGCCTCGACGCCGCCGGCGCGCGCGCCCGGCCGCTCGCCTGGCTCGATCCGGAGCGCGCGGCCGAGATCGCGTTCGAGGGCGACGATGCCGCGGTGCTGGCGGAGTTGCGCCGTCGGCTGATCGACGTGCCCGTCGACATCAACGTGCTGCGCGCCGAGGGCCGCCGCAAGAAGCTGCTGCTGTCCGACATGGACGCGACCGCCATCATCGGCGAGACGCTGGACGAACTCTCGACCTACACGCCGCACAAGGCGGAGATCGACAACCTGACGCGGCAGTCGGTGAACGGCCTGATGAGCTTTACCGACACCCTGGTGGCGCGCATGCAGCTGATGCGCGGGCTGCCCGCGGAGACCCTCGCCAAGACCTGGAGCACAGTCCAGCCGATGCCCGGCATGAACGTCGCGATTGCCACCATGCGCGCGCACGGCGCCTACACTGCGCTCGTTTCGGGCGGCTTCAGCTATTTCACCGGCCGCGTGCGCGATCTCATCGGCTTCGATTGCGACATCGCCAACGACCTGGAGATCGTCGACGGCCGCCTGACCGGCCGCATCCCGCCGCCGATCGTCGATCCGGCCGGCAAGGTCGCGGCCTTGCAGCGCCTCGCGAAGGAGCGCGGCCTCGCGTTGCCGGAGACGCTGGCGATCGGCGACGGCTCCAACGACATTCCGATGCTGCAACAGGCCGGCCTCGGCATCGCCTTCTGCGGCAAGCCGAAGGTCAAGCAGGCGATCCCGGTCTGGCTGGATCATGCCGGGCCCACGGGGCTGCTCTATCTGCAGGGATACAAGCGCGAAGAATTCGTCGAGGCGTAGTTCTTATTGCTGTCATCCCGGCCGAGCGGCGCAGCGGCGCGGAGCCGGGCCCATGGGACATAACCGCGTTGTTGACGGATCGCATAGATCCCGGGTCGCGCTGCGCGCGCCCGGGATGGAGTAAGGAAGTGAACGCGTCTGTTAGGCTTCAGTGAACTGCTACTGCGTGATCTTCAGCGCGATCCACTGGAACTCGCCGGCGCGGTTCACCAGCAGCGTGACCACCCGGTAGCCGTTGTCCTGGGCAGCCTTCACGCGCTGTGCCACCTCCTCGGGGGAGGCGACGGCCTTCTGGTCCACCTCCGCGATCACGTCGCCGGGGCGCATGTCCTTTTCCGCCGCCGGTCCGCTCTGCCCCACCTCCACCACCACGACGCCTTCGGCATCGGCGGGGATCTGGTGCTTCTTGCGCAGCTCATCGGTGATGGCGGAGAGCTTCAGGCCCAAGGCATCGATGGCGGCAGCGGCGCTTGACGGCGCCTCGATGCTGGCCAGGGTCTTCTGCTCCGCTTCCTCGGTCAGCTCGCCAACCGCGACCCGCAGCGACATTTCCTTGCCCTGACGCCAGATCACGACTTCGGTGGTCTTGCCAGTCTCGGTCTCGGCGACGATGCGGGGCAGGCCGCGCATCTGCGTGATCTCCTTGCCGTCGAACTCCAGCACCACGTCGCCCTGCTTGATGCCCGCCTTGTCGGCCGGGCCGTCCTTGGTGACGCTGGCGACCAGCGCGCCCTTCGGCTCCTTGAGGCGCAGGCCTTCGGCCAGCTCGGGGCTCACGGTCTGGATGCGCACGCCCAGCCAGCCGCGCTTCGGCTTACCGAATTCCTTGATCTGCGCGATGATCGGCTTGGCGAGATTGGCCGGGATCGCGAAGCCGATGCCGACCGAACCGCCCGTCGGCGAGAAGATCGCGGTATTGATGCCCACCACCTCGCCATCCATGTTGAACATCGGGCCGCCCGAGTTGCCGCGGTTGATCGAGGCGTCGGTCTGGATGTAGTCGTCGTACGGGCCGGAATTGATGTCGCGCTGGCGGGCCGAGACGATGCCGGCGGTCACCGAGCCGCCGAGGCCGAACGGATTGCCGATCGCCATCACCCAGTCGCCGATGCGCAGCGCCTCGGAATCGCCCCACTTCACATAGGGCAGCGGCTTCTTGGATTCGACCTTCAGCAGCGCGAGGTCGGTCTTCTCGTCGCGTCCGACGATGGTGGCCTTCAGCTCCTCGTTGTCATGGGTCAGCACCATGATCTCTTCGGCGTCTTCGATCACGTGGTTGTTGGTGACGATGTAGCCGGCCGGGTCGATGATGAAGCCGGAGCCGAGCGAGGTGCCGCCGCGCGGCCGCTGCTGCTCCGGCGGCTGGCCCTCGCGCCGATCCAGGAAGTCGCGGAACATCTCGTCGAGGTCCTGCATCTGCTGGTCCTGCGGCACCTTCTGGGTGCTGGAGACGTTGACCACGGCGGGCAGCGCCTGCGCCGCGAGATCGGCGAAACTTTCCGGCGCCGAGCGCGCAAAGGCCTGCTGTGCCCACAGGAGCGCCAGCATGGTCAGCGTCGCGGCGATGGCGAGCTTCAGCGCGAAACGCAGGGGTGCGGTTGCATCTGCGGTGGCGGCCAGCGCAACGGCGCGGCTCTTGTTGCAATGGGTATTGGCGTTCAAAGCGTCCTCCGCGCGTAATCGGTCACACCGCGCCGGCCTTCGGCTGCCCGGCGCCACATTCCCCATGATAATCCTTAAGGGCTGGTCAATCGACCGATCTTTCGGATCACAACCCCGTCATGGGCCCTATTGTTGCGGGATCTCGCCGGCGCCCCGGGTCTCCTCGAAAAACCGGAAGAAATCGCCCTTGGGCGAGCCGACAAACGTCGTGTTGTTGCCGCCAAGCCCCGTGCGCATGGCCTGCAGCGACCGGTAGAGGTCGAAGAACTCGGGGTCGCGCGAGAACGCCTCGTTGTAGATCCTGGTGGCCTCGGCGTCGCCCTCGCCGCGCAGGATCTGGGCCTCCTTCTGCGTATTGGCCAGCAGGACCGTGCGGTCGCGGTCGGCCTGGGCGCGGATCTCCTGTCCCCTGGCCTTGCCCCCCTCGCGGATGCGGGTCGCCTCCTGGGCGCGCTGGGTGCGCATGCGATTGTAGACCGCTTCGCTGTTCTGCTGCGGGAAGTCGACACGCTTGAAGCGCACGTCGACCACCTTGATGCCGAACACGTCGCCGGCCGGCTCCAGCAGGTTGGTCACGTTGGCCATGAGATCGGCGCGCTTCTCCGACAGGATATCCCGGAGCGGCGCCGAGCCGATCTGGTCGCGCAGCGTTTCGTTGAGCGCCACGATCAGCCGCCGCTCGGCGGTCAGCTCCTCGCGCGCCACGCGATAGAACTTGCTGGCGTCGGTGATCTGGTACCGGACATAGGCGGATACCACCAGGAACTTCTGGTCGCTGGTCAGCAGTTCGAACGAAGGCGCGTCGATGTTGATGACGCGGCGATCGATGTAGGTGACGTGATCGACGAACGGAATCCGCCAGTGCAGGCCGGGATCGTTCTCCACTACGTCGACCAGCTTGCCGAAGCGCACCACCACCGCGTTCTGCGACTGGTGGACGAAGAACGTCGCCGAATACCCCACGATCAGGAGCAGGACGGCGACGACGATAGCAGCGGTAATGCCCCGGTTCATCAGTTTGAGCTCTCAACGGATCGGTTTGTGGTGGTACCCGTGGCCGTGCCGGTCGTGGTGCCCGTGCTCGCCGACGGCACGGGCGTCGTGCTCGGGGCCGGGGCCGGCTGCGGCTGCTGGCGCATCAGCTGGTCGAGCGGCAGGTACGGCACCGCGCCGGTCCCGCCCTCGCCGGTGTCGATCAGCACCTTGTTCATGTTGCCCATGATCTGTTCCAGCGTCTCGAGATAGAGCCGCCGCGACGTCACCGCCGGGTTCTGCTTGTACTGCTCGTAGATCTGGGTGAAGCGCTCCGCATCGCCGGCCGCGATCGCGACCTTCTCGGCGCGGTAGCCTTCCGCCTGGTTCTTGATCTGGCTGGCCTGGCCGAGCGCCTGCTGCGTCACCTGGTTGCTGTAGGCCGTCGCTTCGTTCACCGTCGATTGCGCATCGGCGCCGGCCCGCACCACGTCGCGGAACGCTTCCGCGACGTCCTGGGGCGCATAGGAACGCTGCAGCGATAGGCGCTCGATCTTGATGCCGGAGTTGTAGCTGTCGAGGATGCGCTGCGCGAGCTGTTGTGCCTTCTTGCCGACTTCCTCGCGGCCTTCGCCGGTGATCACCACCTCGAACGGCGACTGGCCGATGACTTCGCGGATCGCCGCCTCGGCCGCGTTCTTGACCGTGTCGTGCTTGAGCGCGTCCGCCGACTGCGATTCGTTCGGGTCGCGGATCGCGAACAGGTACTTCTCCACGTCGTCGATGAACCACTGAACGACCGCCTCAACCTGGATGATGTTCTCGTCGCCGGTCAGGATCAGGCTTTCGTCGTCGAAGTTGGTGTTGCTCGCGCTGCCGGTGCGGAACCCGATCTCCACCGTGTTCTGCGCCGCGACGTTCGGGGTCAGCACGCTGCCGATCGGCGCCGGCCAGTTCCAGTGCAGGCCCGGCTCGGTCAGGATGCCGTTGAACTTGCCGAACACCAGCGGGACGCCGCGCTCGGCGGGCTGCACCTGATAGAGGCCGCTCGCCAGCCACAGCAGCACCGCCACGGCCGCGATCAGCGCGCCGACCTTGCCCGGGCCCATGCCGCCCGGCACCAGGTTTTTCATGCGGTCCTGGCCGCGGCGCAGCATTTCCTCGAAATCGGGCGGCTGTCCGCCGCCGCCGGGGCCACGCGACCACGGGCTGTTCCCGCCCCCCTGACCGCCACCGCCGCCGCCCCATGGGCCGCCCTGATTATTCCAAGACATGCTAACTCCAGACGATTCCCGGATAATTTATGGTCGCTGCGGCGGAAACCTCGGCTCCCGCCAGGAGCCTCCGAACCGGCCGCAATTGATGAATTGCATCACCGACCCGCGGCCTTATATGACAGGGGCGCGCCGCTCGCGCAACGTGGGTAAACCCTCCTGGACCCTTCCTTGGATGCCCCCGTCGGCGGGTCCGCGCCGAACCGTCTACCGCATATCGTCCGCCGCCAAAGGTGTTTCAAGCATGGCCGTCACCGAAACCCAGATCCTGGACGCCCTCCGTGCCGTCAGGTTGCCGCAGGGTGGCGACGTCGTGGGTGCCGGCATGGTGAGCGGCCTGACCCTGCGCGAGGGCCATGTCGGCTTCGCGATCGAGGTCGATCCGACCCAGGCGACGGTGATGGAGCCGGTCCGCAAGGCCGCCGAGACGGCCGTCATGGCCCTGCCGGGCGTGCTGACCGCCACCGTGGTGCTGACCGCCCACCGCGCCGCGCCGCAAACGGCGCAAGGGGCCGCGCAACGGCCGTCCGGCCCGGCCAGGCCCCACGCGCACGGCCATACTCACGGGCAACCAGGCGGCCAGCCCGGCGGCGGCCGGCTGTCCCTGCCCGGCATCAAGCACATCATCGCGGTCGCCAGCGGCAAGGGCGGCGTCGGCAAATCGACCACCGCCGTCAACCTGGCGCTCGCGCTCCACGCCAACGGCCTCACGGTCGGGCTGCTCGACGCCGACGTCTATGGCCCATCGCAGCCCCGCATGATGGGCATCAAGGGCAAGCCGACCAGCAAGGACGGCAAGATCATGGAGCCGATGGCCAACTTTGGCATCAAGGTGATGTCGATGGGCTTCCTGATCGACGAGGAGACGCCGATGATCTGGCGCGGCCCGATGGTGATGAGCGCGATCACCCAGCTGCTGCGCGACGTCAACTGGGGCGAGCTCGACGTGCTCGTGTGCGACCTGCCGCCCGGCACCGGCGACACCCAGCTCACCATGTCGCAGAACGTGCCGCTGGCCGGCGCGGTCATCGTCTCGACCCCGCAGGACATCGCGCTGCTCGACGCCAAGAAGGGCCTCAACATGTTCCGCAAGGTCGATGTGCCGGTGCTCGGCATCATCGAGAACATGAGCTACTTCTCCTGCCCGAATTGCGGCCACCGCAGCGACATCTTCGCCCATGGCGGCGCCCGGCGCGAAGCGGAGCGCTTCGGCGTCGACTTCCTGGGGGAAATCCCGCTCGACATCGCGATCCGCGAAACCTCCGACGGCGGCAACCCGATCGTGGTCAGCGACCCCAAGTCGCCG
>DATFDU010000273.1:0-19761 GCA_035251915.1 Dongiaceae bacterium
GTCTGCGTGGAAGCAGAATACAGCTGCCCCGGCAGCCAGCTCACCAGCCGCACCAGATGCTCGACCCCACGCCGGTTCGCCTTGCCCAGATCGTCGCCGCCCAGCGTCGGGCGCAGATGCGGCAAAGGCAGGTCCGGATCGGTTGCCTGCACGTGCCGCAGCAACGCCGCCTGGAAGGCCAGCGCCTGGTTGTCTTCCGCCTCGTTGGCGATCTTTAGGACCCAGCTTGTCCCATCGCTCTCGGTCAGGCGGACGTTCTGGTCCCGCTCGCTGTCGAGCGGCGTCAGGGTGCCGGCCAGCCCGTAGAGGTCGCGGGCGATGGCGGCCACCTCGTCCGGGGCAAAACTCGGCGGCGGCGTCGTCAGGACCGACATTGAACTCTCTCCCCAAGGCCCGGGACGGGCCTTCAACCCATTGACCCATCGCCCAATTTGCTGAGGATGGACGCTCGAAAGCAACCGCCCTTTTGGCTGCTTCACCCGCCACTTTGACCATCCGATGCGCCCTCTCGACGACAAAGACCGACAGATCCTGGACCTCCTGCGGACCGACGCGCGCCTGCCGCTGAAGGCCCTCGCCGCCAGAGTGGGCCTCGCCCGCTCCACCCTGCGCGACCGGCTGTCCCGGCTGGAGGCGGACGGCATCATCCGTGGCTATCGCGCCGACATCGTCGATGGCGGCTCGAACGTCGCGGCCTACCTCTTCATCCGCCTCAAGGCGACGCCCGCCCCTGGCCTCATCGCCTTCCTCAAGCGGATGCCGGAAGTCCGGTCCTGCATCTCGCTCACCGGAGATATCGATCTGCTAGTGGAGCTCGCGGCCACCTCGACCGGGCGCATGAACGCGCTGCGCGACCGCATCTCCTCCCATGAATCGGTCGCGGACCTGACCACCTCGATCGTCCTCAACCGGAATATCTGAGCCGCGACTCGGGACGCGGATTGCCCATGCCGGAGTCGCTGGTTACAGTTCCATATCAATGTGCTGTCGCGCGGCAGCGCATCGGGGGAATTTGGGGACGACGGCGTGAAGGGGAGATGCGCCTATGATCCTGCCGCCCAACCATCTGGCGTTGAAGGGTTGCCTGCGTCCACCGGTCATGGCGATCGGCGATTCCATGTTCAATGGCGTGCGGTCGCTGACGATCCATGACGAGCTGGCGGCCATAGCGCCGGTGCAGCAGTTCGCCGAAGCAGTCGGCCTTCCTTTGACCCGGCCGGTCTACCCCCGCGCCGTGCTGTTCGACCTGGAGGAGATGGCGCGCGAGGGCATCACGTCGCTGTTCTCCCTGCAATCCTCCGTGATGAAGAACGCCAAGGCATGGCTGACCGCCAAGCCCAAGGCAAAGCCGCTGTTCCACGACAACATCGCCTGTGCCGGTGCCGACTGGTCCGACCTGTTCGACCGCCGCGGCGGCGATGCGCGCACGGAGGCATTGGCGGCCTACGCGCAGCTCCAGGCATCCGACAATTTCGATCTCGGCGCGGCGGCGCGCCTGTGGTTCAGCATCAACGATGCCTTCCTGCTCGATCCGAACGGCGGCACGGCTTTTGCCGAGACCTCGCAGCTGTCGCAGCTGGACCAGGTTGCATCCCGGCTGCCGGAACGGCTGCTGATCAATATCGGCTCCAACGAGGGCTTGTTCCGGTTCGGGATGCTCGGCGCCTACGACAATACCGATCTCGATTTCGCGACCTGCGCCGGTGCGCGTGAAATCGTGCGCCAAGCCCGCCGCCTCGGCCAGTTCCTGGCCGCTCACCTGCGGAACGACCTGAAGTTCGTCTATTTCAACACGCTGATCCGGCCGCGCGCGGTACCCAACCTCGCGCCCTATCAGGACCAGGACTTCATGGCCAATGCCACGCGCAAGTCTTTGGCCGGCAAATACTACAGCGAGTATTCCACCAAGGTCGCTTTGCGCGCGCCGGTCACGCCGAAAGCAATGAAGGCCTACGACCAGGTCGTCAAGACGACGAACGACGAAGCCGTCAAGGCCATCGCGATCGAACTTGCGCCGACTCCCATCAAGCTGGTGCCGGTCGACCTCTACACCGCGATCGAACGGTACGACTCCAAGCACCATGGCGACGGCCGCGCCATCGAGGTCAAGAAGGCGGGCAAGCTGGTGAAGCGCATCACCAACCTGCCCTTCGCCAGCTCACTGCTCAAGTTTCAGGGCGGGATCGCCGGCCTCGACAACATGCACCCGTCCGCCATCGGCTATGCCGCCATCGCCAACGAGATGATCAGGGCCTACAACGCCGCCGAAGGAGCCAGTGCCGCCTTCATCGATCTTCCCGCGATGTATCGCAAGGATAGCCTGCTCAAGTCTCCCCCCAAGTCGTGGGAGCCGCTGAACAGCCTGGTATCGACGCTGGTGCCGTTTTTTATGTAGGCTCTGGCGCGCCGGAGTTCCCTAGAGCCAGCCGGCTTTCTTGAAGCGCCAGTACAGGAGCCCGCAGATCACGGCGATCACCGCGAGCACCACAAAGTATCCGTAGCGCCAGTTGAGTTCCGGCATGAAGTCGAAGTTCATGCCATAAATGCCGGCGATCGCAGTCGGAACTGCCAGCATGGCCGCCCAGGCCGCCAGCATGCGCATCACCTCGTTCTGCCGCCGGCTGGACAGCAGCATCTTGGTTTCCACCACCGTCTTCACGCCTTCACGCAGCTGCTCGATCCGGTCGAGCAGGATGACGCAGTGATCGTAGACATCGCGGAAATAGGGGTGCGAGTGCGGGTCGATGACCGGCACGTCGAAGCGCAGCAGCCGCTGGCAGATGTCAGGCAGCGGCGCCACGGCATGGCGCAGCTCGGTCAGCTCGCGGCGGACGGTCGAGATCTCCGCCAGCTCATCGCGGTCGTCGATCGGGCTGAACATCGACTCCTCAAGCTCATCGGTGCGCTCTTCGAGCTCATCGACCGCCGGGAAGTAGTTGTCGACAATGAAGTCCATCAGCGCATAGAGGATGAAATCCTCGCCCTGGCGCAGCATGTTCGGCGAGTTCTCGCAACGCGCCCGGACCGCGGCATAGGATCGCGAGGCGCCGTGGCGGACCGTGATGACATAGCCGCGCCCGACGAACATGCAGGTTTCGCCCATCGCGAAATCCTCGCCGACGCGCTGGAACGTCTTCATGGCGACGAACAACGTCTCGCCATAGATCTCGAGCTTCGGGCGCTGGTGCGCCTTGTAGGCATCCTCGATGGCGAGTTCGTGGAGATGGAACTCGCGCTGCAGATCCGCCAGCAGCTCCTGGCTCGGTTCGTGAAGGCCGATCCAGATGACCCGCCCCGGCTGGACCTTCATGTCCTCCGGGTTGTTGATGTCGAGGTCTCGGATCTTGAGCCCGCCCTCATAGACGGCGCAGTTGATGACTGGACCCATCTGAATTCCCGAGTTCCCGGTGCTGCCCAAGCGATCGTCCCCGGCCCAGCCTTAATGCAAGGGTGATCCGGAAACAAGCACCTCACCCCACCTCGTGCGGACTAGGAGGCAGCCAGGCTGTGCGGCATTGCTTGCAGGGTGGCCAGCATCTCAGCAGGGGAGCGCCGGGCGCCGGCCATTCTGATGATCGTGAGGATTCTGGATACGGCATCGCCGGGAACAACGGCGTCCGCGAAGAATGCCTCCAGCTGTTTGCGATCGTACGAACCGCGCCGGATCTGATCGACGAACGCCAGCCAATCCGCGACCTGCTCCAACCGCTGCAGCGGATGGTAGTTCTGCGCATCGATGCCATAGGTCACCAGCGCAGCCGGCACGCCATAGCGTGCGGCATCGAGCGCGATCGTCGAGGGCGTGGTGATGACCGCCGATGCGTGGGCCAGGAACGCATCGGCGGTGAAGCGGCGCCAGCGCTCTGTGCCCGGATGAGCAATTTCCACATTGGAAGGCAGCGGGGCATTCGAACCGCCGCGCACGAACCATTGGCCGCCCATATGCGGCTTTACCAGAAAGCTCGTCTCCGGCGCGGCTTCCGCTGTCGCCGCCAGATCGCGGGCGAATCGCTCGCGATAGGCGTCGCTGTAGCGGCGCCAATGCAGGTTCTCGAACACGGCGATGAAGGGCCGGTCGGCATGAGGAAAGTCGGAAAAGTCGCTGCGGTGAAAGACCCGTTTCGGGCAGCCAACCGGGATGGCTTTCGCCTTGACCTCCGGCGGGGCCGCTTCAGTCAAGCGATGCGCGCCACCCCAGGTCAGAACCAGGTCCCCCATGATTCCATCCGCGTGAATCCTCGGACCGAAGGTCAAGCCGCCGTTGTCCAGGCCGTGCTGCAAGGTGAGCACTCGGGCGCCGGCCGCGCGGCTGGCCGCGACGAATGCCCTAGCAAAGCGCGCGCCGATGCCGGGCCCTTCCGATGCGTTCACCGCCACGTCTGCTGCGAACCGCTCCAACCCGATCCGATTTCCGAGCAGGTCCGCGCCATGCCAGAGTTCGATCTGCACGCCGTTGCGGAGCAGCGTGCGTAGCCGCCGCGAAGCCGGAACGGCGATCTTCGACAGAACGGCAAGGCGCACCTCGATATCCGGCTGGACACTGGCCGCCTCCGCGACCGGGACGATCAGATCGATGTCCTGGAATTGCTGCAGCAACAGCAGAACGCGTAGCTTGCTCTCCGCGCGAAGGGTGATGCCGCCTACGCGCCCTTGCCTCGCTGCTGCTTGAGCCGTCTCGGTCGCTTGGCGCCAGGCTGCCGCCACAGGTCGTGCATCATTCCTATGGTCGCCGCGATGCGTCCGGTCTGTCAGCGCCGCGCGCATTGCCGGCAGCAGCGAAGACGTCGGTGCCCCTGCCACCACCGGAACGCCCAGGGCGGACGCCAGCCCTGCGCGCTTGGTCGAGCGCCCCAGGCTTTGGACGTCGCCCCCACAAGGCAGCACGCACAGGTCGGCCCGGCGCAGACGCTGCCGCACCCGCCAAGGCGAATAGCGATAGAAGTTGATCGGAACCGGCAACTGCTTGAGAAAGCGCCGGGATGCGCGCGGCGATCGTCCGACGACCTCGAGCTGGATCGGCATTTTCTCCGCCAGGTCTGCCAGGTCGCATGCCGCAAGCAGCAACTCCGCCACACCGTCCTCGCCGCTCGGCCGCCGGCCGGCGCCAAACCACAGGATCCGTTTGCGCCATGTCTCATTCGCCCGACGCCGCCGCAGCCTCGTAACGCCGTCGCGCGCCGCCAAGTCGATCCATCGTCCAACCGCCCGCAGCATCGCACCCGGATCGGCGCGCAGGCCGGCGAGCAGCCCATCTTCGATGTCGATCGGATCCGGCGCGACCAGTGCGTCCGTGACACCCAGAACATCTTCGACATGGCGCGCCAACGCCTCGTTGCCCGCCGTCACCACAACGGCCAGCGCAGCGATCTCGATCAACTGCGGGCGCTGCTGACCGGTAAGAGACTCGTTCAGGATCTCGACCGATCCGATGTCGAGAATGATGGGAATGCGCGAAGCTGCCGCCTTCTGCGCGACGCTCAGCGCATGACCGGAGACACCACCAGCAAGGACGAGGCACTTGGCACTGCTGAGACCTTCGCTCGGCACGTCGCCCGCCACGACCTTCGCGGCCAACCCCGCCCGATGCAAGGCAAGGACAGGCAACCACGCGCGCGATCTGACATCGGGCTTGTCGAAGTCGAGCGTCTCAACGTGGAAGAGAATCATGCGCGTGGTGCCGGCCGCCGTATCGATTGACCCGGACTTGCGCTCGTCGGTACCAGTGATGCCGCCCGGTGTCAAAGTTGCGCGCGCGGAACGGCGGGCGCGCCAATCTCATGACCGCTTTCGGTTGCTGCGAGCTGCGCAAGATGGGTGGAATAGCCGTAATGGCGGAAGTCCTCCGCGTAAAGCCGCGCAACCTTCGATGCCAGCTCGCGGTCGTAGAACATGGCCGCGGGCGGGACGGCGCTTTTCGGGATATGGACCAGATCCGCCGCCAATCCCGCTGGCGCGGTACGCACCGTGTGGTGATCCTACTCGAAGACCGGGTTCGTGAAGTCGGTCGCCGGAAGTCCCAGCTCGCGCTCCAACTCGCTCAGCGCGGCGTTCAACCCCTGCTCGATCTTGATGATCTTCGTCGGCCGCGTGCGGAACAGCAGGTGGCGTTCGATCGGCGCCACCTGCGCGCGGTGATGGGGATTGCAGTACAGCAGATCGCTGTGCTCGAGATAGGTCACGAACTCGCGAAACGAAAAGCGCTGGCGCCGCGAAACCGGCCGCCGGACGATCTTGGCGATCGCCTCGTCGTCGTAGCCGTGCCGATAAGCGTGTATGTAGGAGCTGACCGTCCTGTCCAGTGGATCGCGAACGATCTTCACGACGTCGAACCCGCCGCGCGACAGCTGCTTCAGCCGGCCGAGATAGCGCTCCGACTTCTGATATTCTCGGAGCCGGTATTTGTGAACCCAGCTGTTGTAGGCCATCGCCTCGGGCAGCAGCCCGTTCTGCTGGAAGACCCATTTGATAACGGTCGTGCAGGCCGCCTTGTACGACCACATCACCGCCAGACTCGCCGACTCCACGAATGCGACGTGCGAGCGCCGCAGCTCCCGATAGGTTGGCGGCAGAAAATGCCTTAATCTCATTGCGTTAGACGCCTGGAGCCGGCTGCGGCGGCGATGCAGCTTGGCCGGAATGATGGTAGTTGCGGTCGTTCTGTTGTTGCCGGCCTGCGCCGATCTGTCAACCGGACCCGGCGCCGCTCCCGGCGGCCGATGGAGCTATACTTTCGAGCTCGGATTCGCTACCTTTGCGGAACGCGAAAAGCACAAAATAACAAGTACTTGTAGCATTCGTGCCGGGTCGGTGAACCGGCCGCGCGAGTGTGGCGACGAATGGGTGTCTGATGGACATGCTGAGTGCCAGGTCGGCGGATGCAGCGGCCAGCGATGGCCAGTTGCTGGCGCGCATCGCGCGCGGCGACAAGGACGCCGTGACGGCGCTCTATCGCCGGCTCGAACGGCCGCTCTTCGCTTTCCTCGTGAAGACACTGCGCGATCGCGAGGCGGCCGCCGATGTGCTGAACGAGACGATGCTCGATGTGTGGCGCCAAGCCGGCCGGTTCGAAGGGAAATCGTCGGTCGCGACCTGGATCTACAGCATAGCCCACCACAAGGCGATCAGCTGGCTGCGCAAGCGACGGGAAGTGGAGCTTGACGAAGAAGCGGTCGCGGAGGTTGCCGACGATGCGCCGGGCGCTGACAGCAAGATCGCTGCGGAGGACCTGTCGCACACCATAGCGCGGCTGATGGAAAAACTGAGTGTGGATCACCGTATCGTGTTGCAACTGGCCTATTTCCAGGAATTCAGCGTCGGGCAGGTCGCCGAGATCCTGGATTGTCCCGAAAACACCGTGAAGACGCGGATGTTCTACGCCCGGCAGCGTCTGCGCGCGCTCCTGGAGGCGGAAGGCATCGAGGGAGCGGCAGCATGAAGGAGCAGCATCACGGTCCGCTGGAGCCTCAGGACGTCGAGGAGTTGCTGCCTTGGTACGTGACCGGCCGCGTCTCGCGCGAAGAAGCGAGGGGGATCGAGGCGGCGATGAAGACGATGCCCGATCTGGCCGGAAAGCTCGCTCAGGTGCAGCGCGAACGCGAAGCCGTCTCGCGCGCATCCGAAGCAGTGGAGCCGGCGCCGCCGGAGACGTTGCAGCGCTTGCTGCAGCAGGTTGAGACCACCCGTCAGTGGCGGGTGCCTCGGATCGAAAGCCACGGCGAAACGGGCAGCTGGCTGAAGGCCGCAATGGGCCGCAACGCCGTATGGCAGACCGCTCTCGCCGCTGCCTGTGTTGCGATCGTGGCCTTGGGCGTCCAGCTCTACAATGTGCCGGCGGGCAACCAGTTCGATGTCGCCGGCAACATCAACGGCGCCGGTGGCTCGACCCTGATCGTCACGTTCCAGCCGGGCGCGACCGCGGGCGACATCGGAACTCTCCTCACCAGCCTGAATGCGAAGATCGTCGACGGTCCGAAGCCGGGTGGCGCCTACACCGTGGCGCTTCCGTCGAATCAGGCGCGCGACGTTGAGGCCGCGACATCGAGCCTGCTGGCGCGCAAGGACGTCGTCGCAGGGGTCATGGCGGGGCAATAGCGGTTCATGCCGAACCAGACCGGCTGGGCGAGCGACCAACCGGCCAATGGGGAGAGAGTGGAGGAGACCGCGTCGATGCGCTGGCCGCGACGCACCGTTGTTCTTGCGAGCATGAGGGCCGCAGCCATGTTGTTGACGGCCGCATGGTTGGCATCGACGGCCGGTCCGACGGGCGCGGACTCGCCTGGCGTGTCGACTGGCGGCGGCTCCAGCCTGCCCCTGGCGACGCCTGGCATTGATCCGCCGGGCGGCGGTGGCAGCGGTCCATCCGGTGGCGACAGTTCTGGCGGCGGAAGCAGCATCCCCATACCGCCTCCGCCACCACCCGGCAGCTGGGAGGCGATGCAGGGTGGTGGCGGAGGAAACCTCGGCAACCCTGGCGGCGGCACGGGCGGCCCCAATATCGAAATCCCAGGTCTGTTGCAGACCGACCAGCAGCAAGGCCCGAATGTGAGCCCCGACGAGGTCATCGTGGTCCTGCCCGGGACCATGGACCGCAGTGCCGGTGCCGCCTTTGCCGCCGACCACAACGGCACAGTCGTCGATTACTTCAGACTGCCTGGCCTGAATGCCCACGTCTTCCTCCTGTCGCTGCGCGACGCCGGCCAGTTCGGCCAGCAGTTCAAGAAGATGACGCAGGATCCGCGGCCGTTTTGGGTGCAACCAAATCCGACCTTCGCGACGTCTCCGGCGCGCAAGCTGTCGTCGACCGATCCGAAGCCCAACATCGGACTGCAATACGCATTGGCCCAGGTGCATATTGAACCTGTCCTCGAGGTCACCAGAGGTGGCGGAGTTCCAGTCGCCATGGTGGACAGCGGCGTCGCCGTCTCGCACGAAGCGCTGGCCGAGGCCAGCATCTCCGTATTGGACGTCATTGCCAAACCCAACGCACCGACGACGACGGCGACGCCAGAGAGTCACGGCACCGCGATCGCCAGCATCATCGTCGGACATGGGCAGCTTCAGGGGATCGCGCCCGAGGTCGAGCTGCTGGCAATCCGCGCCTTCAAGGAGACCGATCCGAAGAGCGGCGCGGCGCGGTCCAGCGCATTCCACCTGTCAAAGGGCATCAGCGTTGCGATCGACCGCGGCGCCCGCATCATCAATCTCAGCCTGACCGGCCCACAGGATCGCCTGGTGTCGCATACCGTCGAGCAGGCGCTGCTGGCCAGGATCGCGGTCATCGCCGCCGCCGGCAATGCCGGCCCCGGCGCGCCGCCGGCCTATCCGGCCGCGCAGGCCGGAGTCATTGCCGTCACCGCCACGGATGACGGAGACCACCTCTACCGCCATGCCAATCGCGGGCCCTACGTGACGTTGGCTGCTCCGGGTGTCGACATTCTAGTGGCCCAGCCGAAGGGCTATGGCTATCTCTCCGGCACCTCGATGGCGACCGCCTATGTCAGCGGCCTGTCCGCGCTCATGATCTCGCGGGTAGACGACCTGACCCCGGTCCGGTTGCGCAAGCTGCTGGAGACATCCGCGACCGACTTGGGTCCGCCGCAGCGCGACCCCGAGTTCGGCGCCGGCCGCATCGACGCCACCGCCGCTTTTAGCCACTTGGCGGCGAACTGAAGCTGCGGTCATGATGGCGTCCATGCAGCTTGCTTGCAGGACGCCATGATCGAGATCGCCGCGCACCCACGCCCTTTCCCCCATAACGGACTGGCCCAAGGCGCGGTCGCGCTCATCCTGATCGATATGCAGCGCGACTTCCTCGAGCCGGCGGGCTATCTGGCGGCGATGGGCTACGATCTCGGCGGCGTGCGTTCCGCCATCGAGCCGGCGCGGCGGCTACTGGCGGCGGCGCGGGGCGCCGGCCTTTGCATCCTGCACACGCGCCAGGGCTACCGTCCCGACCTGGCGGAGGTGCCTGCGCACAAGCTGGCGCGCATCCAGACCGGACAATCGGCCATCGGCACGCCGGGACCGCTCGGCCGCTTCCTCATTCGTGGCGAGCCGGGTTTCCAGATCATTCCCGAACTCGCCCCCGCCCCGGGCGAGTTCATCATCGACAAGACCGCGAACGGCGCGTTCTGGGGCACCGATCTCGCAGCCATTCTCGCGGCTCAAGGCATCCGCGCCCTCATTTTCGCCGGCGTCACCACCGATGTCTGCGTCCATTGCACCCTGCGCGAAGCCAACGATCGCGGCTTCGAATGCCTGGTGGCGCGCGATGCCTGCGGCTCCGGCGATGCCGAGGCGCATCGCGCGGCGCTGCATATGGTGACGGTAGAGGATGGGGTCTTCGGTGCGCTCGCCGACGTCGACAGCATCGTGGCGGCGCTCGATCGAATGGACCGGGCCCTCGCAACCGCCTCGCCCGCGCCCTCGCACGCGGCACCTGCGGCCGCAGCGGACTCCAACTATCTCGGCGACTGGTCGATCTGACTACGCCGCCCGCAATCCCAGCAGCGCGCGTGCCTCCTTGGGTGTCGCCGGATGGCGGTCGTACTTGCCGCACAAGTCGGCGACCCGCTTGACCAGCTCGGCATTGCTGGCCGCGAGGCGGCCCTTCTCGAAGTAGAGGTTGTCCTCGAGGCCCGTCCGCGCATGCCCGCCGCGCTTCAGCACCCAGTGATTGACGTCGAGCTGGTGCCGCCCGATGCCGGCGGCGGTCCAGGTGGCGCAAGGCAACTGATCGCGCAACTCATCGATCAGGAAATCGAGCAGCTTCTCGCGCACCGGCAGGGCGTTGGGAATTCCGAGCACGAACTGCACGTGCGCCGGCGCCTTGAGCATGCCCTTCTCGACCAGGGTCTTGGCGTTGTACAGCATCGCGACATCGAAGATCTCGACCTCTGGCTTCACCTCGTTGGCCAGCATGTCCTTGGCGAGGTCGTCGACCAGCTGCGGCGGATTCTCATAGATGATAGTCGCGAAATTGACCGAGCCGGTGGCGAGCGAGGCCATGTCCGGCTTCAGCTTGATCGCCGCCCCGCGTTCCTCCGCCGCCCGGCCGCGCCCGCCGGTCGAGAACTGGATGATCATGCCGGGACAGTGTTTCAGGATGCCCGCCTGCACCTCGCGGAACCGGTTGATGTCCGAGCTCGATTTGCCCGCCGGATCGCGGACATGGATGTGTACCAGGCTCGCCCCGGCCTCGAAGGCTTCGTGCGTGCTTTCGACCTGCTCGGCCGGATGAATCGGCACCGCGGGATTCTGCGCCTTGCTCGGCTGGCTGCCGGTGATCGCCACGGTGATGATCGCTGGGGTGCTCATGCTTCGGCTTCCTGTCGGGTCAAAATCGCCCGGTGATCGTCGTGCCGAGCAGCCTCCAGACATCGAAGGGCGGCGTCGCGATCACCCGCGGGTCGAATGGATCGTAGGCCGCCCGCCGCAGCCGCTCAAGGTGCAGCACAGCCAGCTTGCCGGTCAGCAGCAGGGGCCGCGCACGCCGCGGAATCGAGACGTGCCGCGCCGCTCTCAGATCGCGCTCGGCGCGCTCGGCCAACAGCCGGAGGCAGGACTGCAATGCCCGCTGCGGCTGCAACTCCAGCAATTGGTCGAGGTCGACCCCCGCTTCCGCAAGTGTCTCGGCAGGGAGTCTGATTCGGCGGCGCCGGGCATCCAGCAGCACCGATCTCGCGCAGCCGACGGTGGCATAGGCCCGCCCCACGCTCGCGCTGGCGGCCGACAGGTCCGTCCCCTCCGGATCGAGTCGCACCGCTTGCAGCGACAGGCGGATCAGGTTACCCGCGGTCGCGTCGGCGCGGCTATCGAACACGGCCTGGGTCGGCGGCCCGTCCGACTCGAGTTCCTCTTCCCGGCTGGCGATCATGGCGAGCATCCGGTCGGTCGACAGCCCGCGTGCGCGAGTCGCGTCCGCCAGCGCCTCGGCCACCTGGTGCCGCCGCACGGTGCTGCCGGCGCGAATCTCCTCCACCACCTCGCGCCACCATTGGAGACGAACCAGTCCCAGCATCGACTCGGTGATGTCGCTCGCGGCCCGCGCCAGTTCCAGGTTGAAGGCTGCGATCGCCGCCAAGGCGTTGCGGGCCGACGCGGGTGCGAACAACAAGGCGAGATAGCGGTCGCGGTCGCCTTGCCGCACCTGCGCGAGACAGTATTCGTCGTGTGCGGACAAGAATAAGCCCCAAAATGCCTAGGGATTCCCACAAGTTCGTTGTCACAGATACCGCATTCTGTAGAATGCCGTCACGGTTAACTACGTTTCTGGGGTGGGGACATGGACAAGTTCTTCGGCAATCTGCACCGCGTGCTCCTCGCGGGCCTGGTCTTGGCGATTCTGGTCGCCATCCTCCTGCATGTGGACCAGCTTGGAACGCACGCCTTCTGGGCGTTCGTATTCCGCTGGATCCACGTTTGGTTCGGCATCCTGTGGATCGGCCTGCTATACTACTTCAACTTCGTCCAGACCCCGTCCATGCCGAAGATCCCGGACGAGCACAAGCCGGCGATCGGCAAGGTGATCGCGCCAGCCGCTCTGTTCTATTTCCGCTGGGCGGCCGCGGGCACCGTCCTGTTCGGCCTCATCACCGCGGGCATGAACGGCTATATCGGCGAGGCCTTGAGCTTCCAGGGCGGCTACGCGACGATCGGAATCGGCGTATGGCTCGCTCTCATCATGGCCGCCAACGTCTGGTTCGTGATCTGGCCCAACCAGAAAAAGGTGCTGGGTCTCGTCGAAGCGGATGCCGACGCCAAGAAGAAGGCAGCACGCTGGGCAGGCATCGCCTCGCGTACCAACACCCTCCTTTCCATCCCCATGCTCTATTGCATGGTGGCGCAGCAGAATGTCGGATAGCGCGCACAACATCGCGACACGACGGGGCCCGTACGGGCCCCGTTTTGTTTTTGGGCCGTAGCCCGTGGCGCGCGCCGGCGACATCTCGCCACGATCCGTCATGACTCTGGTCGACCGCGGCCTGATCGACCGAGCTCTCGGCGATGCGCGCCGTCTGACGGAGCGGCAGCCGGCAGACCCAGCGGGGTGGCGGGTCCTCGGCTACGTTGAAGCAGCCCGCAAGTCTTTCAAAGATGCGGAGCAGGCTCTGCTCCACGCCATCTCCCTGGCGCCCAAGGATGCCCTGTCATGGGAGCATCTCGGTTGGCTCTATCGCAGCGCGGGCGACTGCACGCGCGCGGTCGCGGCGCTTCAGGAATCGCTCGCGATCGACGCCGCCAGTCCGCGGCCGCGCATGATGCTCGCCAACTCGCTCGCCGATCTCGGCAAGACCAAGGATGCGATCGCCGAGTATCAGCGAGTGCTGGCACACCAACCCGACCACGTCCGCGCCCACAATAACCTCGCCAATCTGCTGGCCGAGCAACGACGATTGAAGCCGGCCGCCGGTCACTATGCGCGGGCCGCTGCGCTGTCCGACGTATTGAGCTATCGCGTCAGCGCCTCCCACACCGCGCGGCGCATCGCCGATTGGGAATCGGCCGAACCGGTCGAGGACAGCCTGCTCCAATCGTTGCGCGCCAGGGAACGTCCGCGCGACCGCGTCCAGCCTTTTTCGCTGCTCGCTGTCCCCGGCGCCACTGCTGCCGACCATCTCCGCGCCGCGCAGCAGATGGCGCAGTCCTATCCCGCCGTCCCTGCCATGTCTCACGAGCCACCGGCGGCGCTGGCGGCGCGGCCGCGCCTGCGCATCGGCTACCTTTCGTCGGACCTCCACGACCACGCCACGACATATTTGATCGTCGAGACACTGGAACTGCATGATCGCACGCGGTTCGAGATCGTCGGCTTCGACTACAGTGCGGCCCGCGCGAGTGCCCATCGCTCCCGCATCCTCGGGGCTTTCGATCGCGTCGTGACGATCGCCGGCCTGTCCGACGCGGAGGCCGCGCGCAGGATCGCGGCGGAAGACATCGCCATTGCCGTCGATCTCAAAGGCTGGACCACTGGCGCACGCCCGCACATCCTCGGGCCCCGGCCCGCCCCCATCACCGCGCAATGGCTCGGCCATCCCGGCACCATGGGCGCACCCTGGATCGACTATGCCATCGTCGATCGGGTCGTCGCGCCGCCGGGCAGCGAAGGCGAGTTCACGGAACGGCTGGTGCGGCTGCCGCATTGCTACCAGCCGAACGACCGCCAACGTGCGATCGGCGCCGCTCCGGCGCGCGCTGACGCCGGACTGCCCGAAGACGCCTTCGTCTTTTGCTGCTTCAACCAGGCTTTCAAGATCAACCGCGCGATCTTCGCGCTCTGGATGGACCTGCTGCGCGCGGTGCCGCGTGCCGTGCTGTGGCTGAAGGACGACAACCGCTGGGCCACGGCTGCGTTCAAGGAGCATGCGCGCGCCACCGGCATCGATCCCGCCCGCCTGGTCTTCGGTGCAAAGCTGCCGCTCGCCGATCATCTGGCGCGGCTGACGCTCGCCGACCTGGCGCTGGACTGCGCCCCTTACGGATCGCACACCACCGCCAGCGATGCGCTGTGGGCCGGCGTGCCGCAGATCGCCTATTGCGGCGATGTCTTCGCCGCGCGCGTATCCGCCAGCCTGGTGACGGCGATCGGATTGCCGGAACTGATCGTCCGATCGCCGGAGCAGTACCGCGCGCTCGCCACACGCCTGGCGAACGAGCGCGACGACCTCGCGAGCCTGCGGTCAAGGCTGGCGGCCAATCGTCTCACGACGCCGTTGTTCGACAGCCGTTTGTTCGTCCACTACCTGGAAGCGGGCTACGAGGCCATGTGGCAGCGCGCGGTGGCCGGCCTGCAGCCGGACCATATCGATGTCCCAAGCGGCGGCTAGCGCCGCTCGAACACCACGATGCGGTTGCTGTTGGTGCCCTTGGCGTTGTTGTCGACGCCCCAGCATTGCGCGGTCTTGGTGAAGACCTGTCGATTGATCATCACCGCCATCGGTTCGAACGGCAGTCTAGCCGCGGCGGCCAGCACGCTATGCTCCAGCGCCAATGTCCCGCCGCGCACCTCGCCCACCTCGAAGGCGATCTTGCCGCCGGGCCGCACGATGCGGGTGAATTCGCGGAAGCAGGATGCGACGAAGCGCTCCCAATCTCCCAGCGATCGGTGCAGCGTGATCGGCACTGCCTCCGCATCGATCCCCGCAAACCAGCAGCGCAGCCAGTTGTCGCTCGGATAATCGACCACATCCAGGAACGGCGGCGATGTCACGATCAGATCGACGCTGGCATCGGCGATGTCCGGCGTGCGTTCCGCCGGTCCCGTCAGGATCCTCGCAGCCTCCATGCCGAGACCTGCTGGCAGCGGCGCCTTCAGCAGCGCCCTGGTCTTGCGCAGGATGATCTCGAACACGTCCCGCTTTGGCGGAATCTGCCCGCGTGTCTCGTTGATCTTGCGTTGCCGTGCCGCCGAGGTCGCCTGGTTGGGCGGCAGGGTATAGACCGAGAAAAAGCCGGTGGAGTGGCCGGTCAGCCGGTTGAGGCAGACCATCCGGATCCAGGCGTCGATCGCATCGCCGGCATGGCTGAGGAAATAGGCCCGCAGCCGCGCGATGTCGCGCAAGGTATCCGGATGGTAGAAGGCCAGCAGATCGTCCGGCGCGTCGGCGCTGGCGGGCAAGCTTCGCCGCAATTCATCCAGGCGCTTGGCCACCTCGGCGATGGACGGTGGCTGGAGTCGCGGCGCGATCAGCAACCGGCTCAACGGATTGACGTCATTGCCGACGGGACGACGGCCGAGGAGAGCCGCCTCGATCAGCGTCGTGCCGCGTCCCGCAAACGGGTCATAGATGCACGCACCGGGCCCGGTGAAAGCCTCGATGAAGAACCGCGGCAATTGCGGCTTGAAGCAGGCCCGATAGGAAACTTCGTGCAGCGGATGAGCCTGTCGCTGCTTGGCCGTCCAGAACTCGTTCTCGAACACGGGAACGCCGCCCGTCTCCGATCGCCGCGTTGCGCTTCCGAAAGCGTCGAATCCGGCGAGCAGTCCGGCGAACCTGGCGCCATCCGGCGCCGACGGCAATGCAGCTTCCATGGGATCCCCGAGTCGGCCTTGCAGGAGAGTCTGGCGGCAAGCAACCAGCCCGACAAGCCGCGCCTTCTCAGCTGACGGCGATCAGCGCCGCCGCCACGCGCCGGCCTTCGGCCATCAGGACATTGTAGGTCCGGCAGGCGGCGCCTGTGTCCATCGCCTCGATGACCACGCCGTCGGCCCGCAGCGTCTGCCGCAATCCGCGATCGATCTGGGTCATGCGGGCACCGGTTCCGATCAGCAGCAGCTCGACGCTGCCGGCCTGCCCGGCGGCGCTGACCGGCTGGAGATTGCCGGCACTCATGTCGCCTGCCGCCGCCGGCGCCCACCCAACCACCTTGTCGGGGAACACGATGACCGAGCCTTCGATGCGCTGGCCCGAGATGCGGAACCCGCCTTCGCCGTAGGCCTCGATGATCTGCCTGCCTTGGGGGATGAGCGGCGTGACGTCCATGTCTTCCTCCTCCCCTCGGTCGATGCGCGCGGGCCTATGCCCCGCGGGTCGCGCCCTTGCCGGCCTTGCTGGCGCCCTCGTCGTCGCCGCGGATCTTGGAATGCCGCAGGTTGAAGAGTCCGGCGGCCGCGATGCAGATGCTGGAATAGGTGCCGATGAAGATGCCCCACATCAGCGCAATCGCGAAACCATGGAGCACCTGGCCGCCAAACAGGAACAGCGCGAGCACCGAGATGAAGGTGAGGCCCGCCGTCACCGTCGTCCGGCTCAGCGTCTCATTGACCGAGAGATTGATCACCTCGCCCATCGGCATGGACTTGTAGCGTCGCATCTCGTAGCGGATGCGGTCGAACACCACGACCTTGTCGTTCACCGAATAGCCGGCAACCGTCAGGATCGCAGCCACCGTGGCGAGGTCGAACTGCAATCCGAACAGCGAGAACAGCCCGAGCGTCGTCACCACGTCATGAACCATCGCGAACAGCGCGTTGACGCCGAACTGCCACGCATAGCGGATCCAGACGTACACGAAGATGCCCGCCATCGCGAGCGCAACGGCAATCACCGCGTTCTTGACGAGCTCGGAACCGACCTTCGGTCCGACCGTCTCGGTGCGCCGGTACTCCCAATCGGCGCCGAGCGTCTCGCGCACCTTGCTGATTGCAACTTGCTGCGCCTCCTCTCCGCCTTCCTGCTGCGGCAGGCGGATCAGCACGGTGTTCGGATCGCCGAAGGTCTGCAGCGCCACTTCCCCCATGCCAAGGCCACCGAGACGGCTGCGCAAATCGGCGAGATCCGGCTGCTGCGGCGCGCGCACCTCCATCAGGATGCCGCCGGCGAAATCGATGCCGAAATTCAGCCCCTTCACGGCGACAAGGCCGATCGACGCCAGCGTCATGATCACGGCGAGGATGAACGTGAACCGGTGAAAGCGCATGAAATCGATGCGCGTGTTGGGCGGGACCAGATGAATCGGCTTCCACATGATCGGCGACCCTCCTAGAGCGGC
This sequence comes from Dongiaceae bacterium, assembly GCA_035251915.1. Taxonomy (GTDB): domain Bacteria; phylum Pseudomonadota; class Alphaproteobacteria; order Dongiales; family Dongiaceae; genus Dongia_A. The sequence goes on from DATFDU010000273.1 coordinate 17,491, forward strand.
AGCACCTTGGGCCGCGTGCGGCGCAGCCAGACCGACGTCATGAGCTGCGTCACCATCAGGGCGGTGAAGAGCGAGATGCTGACGCCGATCAGCAGCGCCACCGCAAAGCCCTTGATCGGACCGGAGCCGAGCAGGAACAGCAGCAAGGTCGAGATCAGCGTCGTGACGTGGGAATCGACGATGGTGCCCAGCGCCTCGCGATAGCCGAATTCCATCGCGGTGACCGCTGAGCGGCCATTGCGCACTTCCTCCCGGACGCGCTCCAGGATCAGCACGTTCGCGTCCACGGCCATGCCGAGCGTCAGCACGATCGCCGCGATGCCCGGCAGCGTCAGTGTCGCCTCGAAGGCCGCGAGCAGACCGAGCGTGAGGACTCCGTTGAAGATCAGCGCCACGTTCGCGAATACGCCGAAGAGACCGTAAAGCACGATCATCGCCACGATGATGCCGACCAAGCCAATGATACAGGCCAGCTTGCCGGCCTCGATCGAATCGGCACCGAGGTCGGCGCCGACCGTGCGCTCCTCGATCACCGTCAGCGGCGCCGGCAAGGCGCCCGCGCGCAACAGAAGCGCCAGGTCGCGCGCACTCTCGACCGTGAAGTTGCCGCTGATGATGCCGCTGCCGCCCAGGATCGCATCGCGGATGACGGGTGCGGAGATGATCTTGTTGTCGAGCACGATCGCGAAGCGCCGGCCGACATTCTTCGAGGTCGCATCGCCGAACTTGCGCGCACCCTGCGAGTCGAACTTGAAGGAGATGACCGGCAGGCCGCCCTGGTCGAAGCTCTGTTGCGCGTCGACCAGATTCTCGCCGGCCACCAGCGCACGCTTCTCGACGCGCAGCAGCTGCCCGGTGTCCTCCTCCGGCAGGTCCATCATGGTCGGCGGGACTGCACCGACGCCGCCTTCGCCCTGGACCATATGGAACGTCAGCTTGGCTTCTGCCCGCAGCCTCTCCTTCAGAGCCTGGACATCGGCAATGCCCGGAACCTGCACGACGATGCGGTCTTCGCCCTGGCGAACGATGGTCGGCTCGAGCGTTCCGGTTTCGTCGATGCGGCGGCGAATCACCTCGATCGACTGCTCGACGGTGCGCTGCTTGAGCTGCGTCAGGCCCGCTTCGCTGTAGCCGATGGTCAGGGTCGAGCCGTCCGCGCCGAGCTCCATGCCCTCGGTCAGCGCCGAGCGCAGTTGTTCCTGTGCCGCCTCGATCGCACCTGCATCGCGCAGAGTCACGCTCACTGCGTTGTTCCTGACCGCGAGGTCGGTGTAGCCGATGTTCGCCTTGCGCAAAGTCGCGCGCGTGTCGTCCAGCGCGGCGGTCAGCCGTTCGGTGATCAGCTTGTCCATCCCGACTTCGAGCAGCAGGTGCGCGCCGCCCTGGAGGTCGAGGCCGAGCACCACCGTCTGCTTCGGGAACCAGCTCGGCATCGCATCGAGCGTGGCGCGCGGGATCATGCTGGGAATCGCCAGCACGGTGCCGACCAGCAGCACGATGAGGACGATGGCAGTCTTCCAGGTCGAGAAATGCAGCATGGCTGGCCGGGCCCTCGCAGCGACCGACTCAGCGGTCGTTGGCGCCCTTTTCGTCCTTCTTCACCGGCTCAGGCTTGCTCGGAACTGCTGCAATGGCATCGCGCACAACCTTGATCTTCACGCCATCGGCGATCTCGACCATCAGGTGATCGTCGCCAACATGGGAGACCTGCCCATAGATGCCACCGTTGGTGACCACACGGTCGCCGCGCTTCAGGGCCGCGACCATGGCCTTGTGCTCCTTGGCCTTCTTCTGCTGCGGGCGGATCAGCAGGAACCACATGACGATGAAGATGAGGATGAACGGCGCGAACGACATGAGCATGTCGGTGCCGCTCGCAGGTGCCCCGGCAGCCTGTGCCCAAGCTTCGGAAATGAACATCAACGAGCTCCCTAAGTCCTTGATCCGGCGTTGTTCTTTGCGGCCGGTGCGAACCTGTCACAAAATTCCGGCGGACTATACAGATCGGAACCCGAAAAGCAAATGCCAAGGCCCGGCCGCCGGCCAGTGCGCCGGCACGCCGTCGCGCCAACAGGGGAACGCTAGACGTTCTTGCGGCGCCGCAGTTCTTCCAGCAGGGCCTTGTTGATGAAGCCGTCCTGCGGCCAGCCGAGATCCTTCTGGAACCCGCGCGCCGCCTTGCGGCTCTTCAGGCCGAGCACGCCGTCGACCGAGCCAACCTCGTAGCCGCGCGCCAGCAGCAGGGTCTGCACTTCCTTGCGCTCATCGAGG
>DATFDU010000274.1:0-2533 GCA_035251915.1 Dongiaceae bacterium
CCTTGGCGTCCATGCCGGTGGCCAGCATGTGGCCATGGTCACGGTACGAGGTGATGACGGTATCGCCCTGCTCGGCCGCGGCCTGCATGCCCACCACCACGGCCTCCTGGCCGATGTAGAGGTGGCAGAAACCGCCGATCAGGCCCATGCCGTAGAGCTGGCCGGCCTTCTCCTCGAAGCGGCGGATCAGCAGCATGTCGCGATAGTATTTGAGGATATCTTGGGGCGTGGATTCGCCGCCGGCCTTGGCAGCGCGGCCTTGCGCGGGTTTCGCCATGGTGGACCCCTGACTGGCTGGAGTGGCGAGCTAGGAACGAACGGGCGGGTTGAACCGCTTTTCGCGGATTATGGTTAGCGAAAGTGCAAAAAGCAAGGAAGATAAGCTTTTGTTTCTAATGGCAAATCTGTGATTAACCTAGAAACGGTTAACCGCGGAATTTTCGCTATCTTTGAGGGGCGTTGCCGGCAGGTTTATTGCTCGGCAGGAAAATCACGACATCGTCCGGATCGCTGAAGTTGAGCATGATACGCGCGCGCTCTTCCAGCATGTCGAGATCGAGTGAGGCGTTGTTGAGCAGCGCCACCCGCTGCTCGAGCGCAGCGCGGTCGGTGGCGCTCTCTGTCAGCTCGACTTGCGCCGCCTCGAGTTGCTGGGTGACCCGCAGCCAGGCGAGGATGCCGCGATCGCCCTGGACGGCGTGATAGATGAAATAGCCGGCAACGCACGCGCCCAGCAGCTGGGCCGCCAAAGACTTGAGTCGCCGACTGAAATCGCGGGAAACCTGCATCACGAGACGGAATCACACAAGGATTCGTCTCGTCAACAGAATTGCGCGCAACACACAGGACAGCGGGCCGGATTTCGAATTAGGCCCGCTGACATTTCAGGGGGAGATTAGACCCCACGCCTTGAATGCATCATAAAGGTTCCAGGCTACCAGGACTGCGCCCAAGACAATCACGAACCATTCCCTCCGCCTCCCGCGTTCCCGAAGCAGGATGATCGCCGGAATAGACACCACAACAAAGAAGACAGCCTGCAGTGGATAGCGGACCGCATCGCTCAGATCAGGCCAAAGAAAAATAAGTCCGCCAAGGATAATCGGCAGGAACAGCAGGACGAGCATCAGCGTGCGGCCCTTGGATTTGATCGACGGGCTTTGTACCTGCGTCATGGCAAGCTTGTTTCCGAGGACACTGCTGCTACCGCCCTTTACGCGCCAAGGCCGCGCGGCCGCCGTAGCGGGCGGCGGAGCCGAGGCCCTCTTCGATGCGCAGCAGCTGGTTGTATTTGGCGATGCGGTCGGAGCGCGACAGGGAGCCGGTCTTGATCTGGCCGCAATTGGTGGCGACGGCGAGGTCGGCGATGGTCGAATCCTCGGTCTCGCCCGAGCGGTGGGACATGACGGCGCGGTAGCCGGCCTTGTGCGCCATCTCCACGGCGGTCAGCGTCTCGGTCAGGGTGCCGATCTGGTTGACCTTGACCAGGATGGCGTTGGCGATGCCGCGCTCGATGCCGGTCGCCAGGCGCTCCGGGTTGGTGACGAACAGGTCGTCGCCGACCAGCTGCACGCGGTCGCCGATGGCGCGGGTCAGCGCCTTCCAGCCGTCCCAATCGTCTTCGGCCATGCCGTCCTCGATCGAGAGGATCGGATAGGACGACACCAGCTTGGAATAGAGCGCGACCATGCCGGCGCTATCCAGCACCTTGCCCTCGCCCTCCATGTTGTATTGGCCGTTCTTGTAGAACTCGGTCGACGCGGTATCGAGCGCCAGCGCCACCTGCTCGCCCGGCTTGAAGCCGGCCTTCTCGATCGCCTTCATGATGAAGTCGAGCGCGTCCTCGGCGCTCTTCAGGTTCGGCGCGAAACCGCCCTCGTCGCCGACGTTGGTGTTGTGGCCGGCCGCCTTCAGCTGCGCCTTCAAGGCATGGAAGCACTCGGCGCCCCAGCGGATAGCCTCGGCGCAGCTTTCGGCCGCGACCGGCATGATCATGAATTCCTGGAAGTCGATCGGATTGTCGGCATGGGCGCCGCCGTTGATGATGTTCATCATCGGCACCGGCAGGGTGCGCGCCTGCGCGCCGCCGACATAGCGATAGAGCGGCAGCCCCGCCTCCGCCGCCGCGGCCTTGGCGATCGCGAGGCTGACGCCGAGGATCGCATTGGCGCCGAGCCGCGCCTTGTTGGGCGTGCCGTCGAGCTCGATCATGATCTGGTCGATGCGCACCTGGTCGGCGCCGTCCAGGCCGCCGATCGAATCCTGGATCTCGCCGTTCACGCCCTCGACCGCGTTCAGCACGCCCTTGCCGAGATAGCGCTTCTTGTCGCCGTCGCGCAGCTCGACCGCCTCGTGCGCGCCGGTGGAGGCGCCGGAGGGGACAGCGGCGCGCCCGCTGGCGCCGCTTTCCAGCGTGACCTCCACCTCCACGGTGGGATTGCCGCGGCTGTCCAGGATTTGCCGCGCGTGCACGTCGACGATCGCACTCATGCCTAGCTCCCTCAAGACTGGTCGCGCCCGTTATATCGCAGGT
>DATFDU010000275.1:0-2437 GCA_035251915.1 Dongiaceae bacterium
GGACGAGAATTTGGGGTCCGGCACCTTGACCGAGAGCACGCAGGTCAGGCCCTCGCGGATGTCCTCGCCGGTCAGCTCCACCTTCTCCTTTTTCGCGATGCCGCTTTCCTCGGCGTATTTGTTGACCTGCCGGGTCAGCGCGCCGCGATAGCCGGCGAGATGCGTGCCGCCATCGCGCTGCGGGATGTTGTTGGTGAAGCAGAACATGTTCTCGTGATAGGCGTCGGTCCATTCCATCGCGGCCTCGACCGTGATGCCGTCCTTCTCGCCCGTCAAAACGATCGGCGGCTCGTGCAGCGCATTCTTGGCGCGGTCGAGATAGCGCACGAAGGCCTCGATGCCGCCCTCGTAGTGGAACTCCGCCTGCTTCGGCTCGACGCCGCGGGCATCGGTCAGGATGAGGCGCACGCCGGAATTGAGGAACGCCAGCTCGCGCAGGCGATGCTCCAGCGTCGCGTAATCGAATTCGGTGTTGGTGAAGATCGTGGGCGAGGGCCAGAAGCTGACCTCGGTGCCGCGCTTGCCATGGGCATCGCCGACCACCTTCAACGGCTCTTCCGGGTCGCCCATGCGGAAGCGCACGAAATGCTCCTTGTCGTCGCGCCAGATCTTGAGGTCGAGATGCTCGGACAGCGCGTTGACCACCGACACGCCGACGCCATGCAGGCCGCCGGACACCTTGTAGGAGTTCTGGTCGAACTTGCCGCCGGCATGCAGCTGGGTCATGATGACCTCGGCCGCCGACACGCCCTCTTCCTTGTGGATGTCGGTCGGGATGCCGCGGCCGTTGTCGCGCACGGTCACCGAGCCGTCGCCGTTCAGCATCACGTCGATGCGGTCGCAGAAGCCGGCGAGGGATTCGTCGATCGCATTATCGACCACCTCGTAGACCATGTGATGCAGGCCGGAGCCGTCGTCGGTGTCGCCGATATACATGCCGGGGCGCTTGCGCACGGCGTCGAGGCCCTTCAGGACCTTGATCGAATCCGCATCGTAGCTCTCGGCGTCGCCGTTGCCGTTCTGGGTCGGCGGAATATCGTTCTTGTCGTCGGTCATCTTGGTTCGCTCAATGTCATCGGCTCAAAGAGTGCCGGGATTTCTACAGGGAATGAACGCGGCCATCCTCGACCGCAAAAAACTGCGCCTGGCCGGCGAGCGGGCGGAACAGCTCGCGATCCGTCCCGGTCAGCCAGGCCTGCAGCCCGAGGGCCAAAATCTCGCCGAACAAGGCCTCGCGCCGCTGGCCGTCCAGATGCGACACCGCCTCGTCCAGCAGCAGGATCGGCGCCTGTCCGCGCCGGTGCTTGGTGAGGCGCGCTTCCGCCAGCGCGATCGACAGCAGCAGCGCCCGCTGCTCGCCGGTCGAGCATTCGGCGGCCCGCAGCGGCGCATTGCCGAGGGCGCGGCCGAGATAGATCACCTCGAGGTCGCTGCGATGCGTGCCCCACTCGGTGACGCCCGAGGCGGCATCGTTCACGCGCGCGGCCTTGAGGTTGGCCTTCAGCCGGTCTTCCGCCGCCAGCGCCGGCCCTTCGCCGAGCCAGGTTTCCACCGCGCCCGCGGCCGCCAGGCTGGCGCGCGGGAACGGGCCGTCGCTTTCGCCCAGCGCCGCGTTCAGCGCATCCACCGCCTCGCAGCGCGAAGCCGCGATCGCGACCGCGCTGGCGGCCATCTCCATCTCCAGGGCGTCGAGCCAGGCGTCGAGATCGGCCTGCGCCGCGCCGACGTCGCCGCGCAGCAGGCGCGCCCGCTCGCGCATCGCCGCGTCATAGGCCGCGACCCGCGCGGCGTGGCCGGGATCGATCCCGGTCACCAGCCGGTCGAGATAGCGGCGGCGGGCCGAGGCGGCATCGTCGAACAGCCCGTCCATCGCCGGCACCAGCCATTGCACCGACAGGATGTCGGCGAAATCGGCCTGCGAGCGCGACGGCGCGCCGTTGATGCGCGCCAGGCGCCGGTCGCGCCCGATCTGGGCCTGGGCCATGGGATCTCGGCCCGTTCCAAGCGCGAAGTCGCCACCGGCCGTCTGCAGCTTCGCGTGTACTGCCCAGGCCATGTTGGTCTGGTTGCCGGGGCCGCGGAAATCGATCTCCGACAGCCTGGCGCGGTTGAGGCCGCTGCCGGGACCCAGCAGCGACAGCGCCTCCAGCAGATTGGTCTTGCCGGCGCCGTTGGAGCCGACCAACACCACCGGCCGCAGCTCCAGGTCCAGCGCCAGATGGCGGTAGTTGCGGAACCGGGTCAGCGCCAGATGCGTGAACCCAACCACAACCGCCGGCGAAGCGCCGGTCGCAGTCATCGCATCCTGGTTCCTTGGTTCCTGCGCGTAGCCTGCCAAGCCGTCACACCCGCATCGGCATCAGCACGTAGAGCGCCATGGCATCGGCCATGTCGCGCACCAGCGTGGGCGCCACCGCGTCGGCCAGCACCATCTGCA
>DATFDU010000276.1:0-4839 GCA_035251915.1 Dongiaceae bacterium
TCTTAATATTGGCGCGTAACTATCTGGTCATTCACAAAAATTGCGCCCAGCGGTGTGAGGTCTGGCGCGGGAAGTGGTGCCGGCTACCTGGATTGAACAGGTGACCTACCGCTTACAAGGCGGTTGCTCTACCGCTGAGCTAAGCCGGCATCCCGTGCTCGCGCTGTCCGACAGATAGCCGCAACGGCCGCGCCGGATCAAGCCATCCAGCCTTCCCTAGGACAATAGGCGCCTAGTTCCGGTATTTGACCCCAGGCAGGACGCACAGCATCTCGAACAGCAGGTTGGATGCCAGCAGCGCGGTGTTGCCACTGGGATCGTACGGCGGCGCCACCTCGACCAGGTCGCAGCCGACGATCTGCAGGCCCTGGCAGCCGCGGATGATCTCCATGCCCTGGATGGTGGTGAGGCCGCCGATCTCCGGCGTGCCGGTGCCCGGGGCGGAGGAGGGGTCGAGCCCGTCGATGTCGAAGCTCAGGTAGACCGGGCCGCCCTTCACCTGTTCCTTGATCTCGCGCATCAGCGGGGCGAGGGACTTGTGCCAGCACTCCTCCGCCTGCACGACGCGGAAGCCCTGGGAGCGTGGCCAGTCGAAATCCTCGGCCGAATAGCCCGTGGCCCTGAGGCCGATCTGCGCTACGCGCTTGCCGTCGAGCAGGCCTTCCTCGACCGCGCGGCGGAACGGCGTGCCGTGGGCAATCGGCTCGCCGAACATGGTGTCATTGACGTCGGCGTGGGCATCGACATGCACCATGCCGACCGGTCCATACTTCTTCTTCATCGCGCGCAGGATCGGCAGCGCGATGGTGTGGTCGCCGCCGATGGTCATCGGGATGCAATTGTGGGACAGGATCTCGTCATAGGCCGCTTCGATGATGGCGATGCTCTTCTCGAGATTGAAGGTGTTGATCGCCACGTCGCCGATGTCGGCGACGCTGAGGGAGTCGAACGGCGCGGCGCGGGTCGCCATGTTGTAGGGGCGGATGAGACAGCTCTCGGCGCGGATCTGGCGCGGGCCGAAGCGGGCGCCGGAGCGGTTGGAGGTGCCGATGTCGAACGGCACGCCGACGAAGGCCGCATCCAGCCCCTTGGCCGAGGACACGGCCGGCAGCCGCATCATGGTCGCCGGGCCGCCGAAGCGCGGCATCTTGTTGCCGCCGAGCGGCTGGTGATAGGTCTTTTCCATCGGTCACGCCTCCACTGATCTCTGCCCATCCTACTCCAACTAGCGGCCTGCAACAGCCGTTGCAATGACCACAATGGGCCTATGCACCGGACGTTCTCGGGGCGTCCTTGACCGCACGCAGCAGGTCTTGCAGTGTGCCGCGCGTCAGGAGCCGTGAGGATCTGCTTTTCCATGAGATTTTCGCCCTTGGTCGACCGGTTGCAGGGAGAAGGCGTCGCCGCCTGGGACCTGCATTACCGCGCCGCCGCCGATCAGCGGGCGGGGCGGGACGTCATCGTGCTGTCGGTCGGCGATCCGGATTTCGACACGCCGGCCGCGATCACCGAGGCAACGATCGCGGCCCTGCGCGCCGGCGAGACCCATTACAGCCAGCTGCTCGGGCTGGACGAGCTGCGCATGGCGGTGGCGCGGCGGCACCAGGAGAAAACCGGGCAGCCGACCACGATCGAGCATGTCGCGATCATGTCCGGCGCGCAGTGCGGGCTGTTCGCCTCGTCCTTGTGCCTGCTGGCGCCGGGCGACGAGGTGATCGTGCCGGAGCCGATGTACGTAACCTACGAAGCGACCTTGCAGGCGCCGGGCGCCGTGATCGTGCCGGTGCCGCAGCGGCCGGAGAACGGCTTCCATCTCGATCCCAAGGATGTGGCGCGGGCCATCACGCCGCGCACCAGGGCGATCTATTTCGCGACGCCGTGCAACCCGACCGGCGCGATGATGCCGCGCGCGACCCTGGAGCAGGTGGCCGCCCTGGCCCGGCAGCACGACCTCTGGGTCGTGTCCGACGAGGTCTACGCGACGCTGACTTTCGGCGAAGAGCATGTGAGCGTCGCCAGCCTGCCCGGCATGGCCGAGCGCGCGGTGACCGTCAACAGTCTCTCCAAGTCGCATGCCATGACCGGCTGGCGCATGGGCTGGATGGTCGGGCCCAAGGCGCTGATTGCCCATGTCTACAATCTCAGCATGGCGATGTTGTACGGCCTGCCGACCTTCCTGCAGCGCGGCGCGGTGGTGGCGCTGGAGCAGGACCTGGCCGAGGTCGAAACGATGCGGGCAACGTACCGGCGGCGCCGCGACATGGCGGTGCAGCGGCTGAACCAGGTGCCGGGGCTGAAATGTCTGTCGCCCGACGCCGGCATGTTCATGATGCTGGATGTGCGCGGCACCGGCCTCGGCTCGGCCGAGTTTTCGACGAAGCTCTATGAGGCAACCGGTGTCTCGGTGCTGGACGCCACCGCGTTCGGCCAGAGCGCGGCGGGCCATGTGCGCATGTCCTTCGTCGCCGACGATCGGAGTTTGGAAGAGGCATGCCGCCGCATCTCCGCGTTCGTCTGGACGCTGCCCGGCGTCGCCGCATAGAAGGGAAATCATGCTCACGGGACTCAACGAATACGGCCGCTTGCGGCGGGTGGCGATGCGCCGCCCGGCCGATGCCATGATCGACCAGAAGACGATCGACCGCGAATGGCGCGACCTCAACTATCACACTGCGCCGGAGTTCAAGCGCGCGGTCGCGGAGCACGCCGCGTTCGCCGATATCATCGCGAGCGTGGGGGCGGAGATCCTCTACCTGCCGCCCGACGATGCGCTCACCATGGACAGCCTCTATGTGCGCGATGCCGCGATGGTGTGCCCGCGCGGCGTCATCCTGTGCAACATGGGGAAGGCCGCGCGCAAGGGCGAGCCGTCGATCCACGGCCGCGCCTTCGAGCAGGCCGGCATCCCGGTGATCGGCAAGATTACGGGCGAGGGCCAGGTGGAGGGCGGCGACCTGATCTGGCTGGACGAGAAGACCGTTGCGATCGGCCGCACCTATCGCACCAACGCCGAAGGCATCCGCCAGTTCAAGGACATTGTCGGACTAGGTGTGCATGTCGAGGTCGCGGCGATGCCGCACTACAAGGGGCCGAGCGACGTATTCCACCTGATGTCGGTGATCTCTCCCTTGGACCGCGACCTGCAGCTGGTCTATTCGCCGCTGATGCCGATCCCGTTCCGCGAATGGCTGGTGGCCAAGGGCATGCAGCTGGTCGAAGTGCCGGACGAAGAATTCGCCGGCATGGGCTGCAACGTCCTCACCATCGCGCCGCGCGAGGTCGTAATGGTAAAGGGCAATCCCGAAACCAGGCGCCGCATGGAAGCGGCGGGGTGCAAGGTGCACGTCATCGAGGCCGACGCGATCTCGGTGCCGGGCGAGGGCGGCCCGACGTGTCTCACGCGGCCGCTGATGCGAGTCTAGCGGGTTACGCGCGGCAAACAGTCATCATCCTATTGGCGGCGTCGAGCGTGGCCATGCATCCGATTGGGACGGCGAGCGGCTCGCGGCCGTGACCCAGGGGCAGGCCCCCAAGGATGGGCACGCCCAGCCGTTCCAGGTGATCGCGGAGCAGATCGACGATCGTGATGCTCGCGTTCATGTCAAATCCGGTGAATTGTCCGAGCGCGACTCCGGCGACGCCATTCAGGTGGCCAGCCTTGCGCAGCATCGTCAGCTGGCGGTCGACCTGACCGATTTGCATGTTCACCGCCTCGAGCAGCAGGATCGTCCCGGCAAGGTCAGGCAGCGCCCAACCTGCCGCCGTCGAGACCATATCGAGGTTGCCGCCGAGGAGCCTACCTCGCGCGGCTCCGCGGGTTGTCAGGGCGGACGTCGGCTCATCTTCCCGCGAGTAAAGGCGGATGTCGTCGGAGGACGTCAGCGCGTGACGCAGTGCTTCACTGTTCGTGTCGGTGAAACGACCATCTTCGTCCATGATGGCGCCATGGATGCTGACCAGCCCGCAGTGTTTCCAGAGATTGAGCTGAAGAGCGGTGATATCGCTGAAGCCGATCAGGAACTTGGGGTCGGCGCGCGCCGCGACGAAATCCAGCTGATCGGCGATGCGATAAGAGCCTTTGCCGCCGCGGGTCGCGAAAACGGCGCGGACCTCGCGATCGCGGATGGCGGCGTTGAGATCCGCCAGGCGCTCTTCGTCGGTGCCGGCGAGGTAGCCTCTCTTGCGAAACGCGTGCTGGCCGAAGTCGACCTTGAACCCCCAGCTCTCCAGCATGGCCTTGCGCTGGATAAGGCCTGCCTCGTCCGGCGTGCTTGCAGGCGAAACAAAGCGGATCTTGTCGCCGGCCCGCAGCGGCGGTGGCAACAGCATGGCGGATGGCATCAAGACTCCCTGAACGTCGCGTACATCCGCTCCAGCCGGCCGCGATAGTCGGCGGTGTAGGCGGGGTAGTCGAAGTCGAGCTCGGAGTGGATCTCCTGCACCATGCTCCACATGGTCTCGCGCAGCAGGGACGCGCATTTCATGGCGCGGTAGCTGCGCCAGAGCGCGGGCGTCAGCGGCTTCTCGAAATAGCTTTCGAGCAGCCAGCGCTCGTCCGGCTCGGGGACCTCGTTATTGGAGGCGAGGTTGGAGAGGTCGAACAAGGGCGAGTTGAAGCCGGCATAGTCCCAGTCGATCAGCCAGAGCTTCTTGCCGTCATCGAGGAAGTTGCTGGGCAAGAGGTCGTTGTGGCCGAACACGATGTCGACCGGTCCGACGGCGCGCTCCAGTTCGTCCGCCATGCGCATCAGGGCAGGGAGATCCTGCAGGTGCCGGCTGCTACCTTCCTTCAGCGTGTGGGCATAGTCTCGCACGACGTGGAACACCCAGAAGATCAGC
>DATFDU010000277.1:0-26445 GCA_035251915.1 Dongiaceae bacterium
GCCGGAGCCGCCGTCGAGCTCGTCGTTGCCGGAACCGCCGTACAGATCGTCGTCGCCCGCGTCGCCGCTCAGCGCGTCGTCGCCATCGTGGCCGCTCAGCGCATCATTGCCGTCGCCGCCGTTCAGCTTGTTGCCGTAGTCGTTGCCGACGATAAGATTATTGAGCGCGTTGCCAGCGCCTTCCAGCGCGGCGCTTCCGTAGAGGTACAGATCCTCGACATTGACGCCGGCGGTCGACAGGTCGAATGAGACATGGGCGCCGATCGAATCGCGACCCTGGCGGGCGGCCTCGACGATCTGGTCAGCCGCACTCTCGACGGCGTAGACATCATCGCCGGCGCCGCCTTTCAATAGATTTGCACCGGTGCCGCCGACGAGGTAGTCGTCGCCTGCGCCGCCAGTCAGGGTGTCGTCGCCGAGGCCGCCGATCAGTTCGTCGGAGCCGGCGCCCCCGTCCAGCTTGTTGGCGAAGCTGTTGCCGATGACGAAGTTGTCGAGCGCATTGCCGGTGCCGTTGAGCGCGCCGCCGACCAGCTCGAGCGCTTCGACATTGGCGGCGAGGGTGGTGGAGATCGCAGAAGCGATCCAGTCAAGGCTGCCTTTGTCCTTCAGTTCCGTCACGACGTCGCCGGTTTGGTCTACGAAGTAATGGTCGTTGCCGTCGCCGCCCGCCATTTTATCGGCGCCAAGCAGGCCGTTCAGCGTGTCGTCGTTGTTGGTGCCCGCGAGCACGTCGTTCGCGGCGGTTCCGGTAACGTCAGCCATTTGCCTCTCCAAAAAGGCGGCAGCGATCAGCCCTCGTGCGCCGAGGCTGCCGCCCTTCGGTCCGCACGTAAAAGTCGCCCAACGCCAGTTGAAAGCACCCTCAGGCGGGTCCGGTTTGGCGTCGAAAGCTATGTTGGGACTTGCACAGTTCGCGCAGCCGTAGCCGCGAGGTGGGCGATTTATGGGCGAACCCGCTCAAAGTCAATCGCCGAGATGTGATGAAATACACATTATTGGTGCGAGTCACTCACAGAACCGCCAAAAGCCTCAGTAATTTCCGCCGGTTGTAAGTGCACTCAAAAATGCATCAAAAATAATTTGAGAGGGAGGGCGATGCCTGGCCGCGATGGCGAATCGCACGCTGGTGAATCGGACGCGCCGTCGCCGCCCGCCGTGGCGAACCGTCTGGTTCCGCGCACGGCTGGCGGCCTTGAGAGCCGTGCTCTCAGACCTTATGCGTCGGGTCGCACCAGATCGCTGGTTTGGTCCCCGTCACGGCTGAGCTAAGCTCAGCCACCCGCGAGCGTCTGCGCGGTGTACTCGTGGATGCCCGGCTGGGCGTGACGGGGAGGGATACGGCGCCCACGGGCTGGGCGGGCGCCGCCCCAACGCGAATTTCATTCTCCCGTCACGGTGCTCCCGGATCGCCGGGACTCTGCGATCAGGCATGACGGGAAAGGGGACGGCAGCCTGGGGAGCATGCCGCTCATCCTGCAACCAAGAAAGCGTCATCCGGGCACAGCCCGGACATTCGACCATCGAGTCCTTCGCGCGCGACCGCGTGGTCGGCAAGACCAGATCGAGGCGCGCCTCCGGTCGACGCGACGCGGAACCGGCCCGAGCAACTTCTTGGATGGTGTCCAACCACATTCCGTTTCAGAAATATCGTGACGCGCGGTCAATGTGCGCGAGGCTATCGCGATCTGCGACTGCTTCGTGTGACCTAGATCACAAGAACATGAATGATTGAACGCTGCCGGAGTCACGCGCGCAGCGCAGTGACTGCGATCGTGCATTGCGGTTGGCATGATTGCAGTCGTGCGGACGCCAACAATGGCGCGGCGGAACGGCGCCGGTCGTGGCTCAACGCCCGCGGACGCTGCGTCCCACGTTCCACTGCCGGCAGCGCCAGCCGGGCAGGCGGATGGTGGCGGTCGTGCCGCGGCCCTTTTCGCTGTCGAGGGTGAGGACGCCGCCGTGCATCTCGACAAACGCCTTGGTGATGGTGAGGCCAAGGCCGGTGCCGTCGTAGCGTCGGGCGAGGGTGCCGTCGATCTGGCCGAACGGCTCGAGGGCGCGCGGGATCTCGTCCGGCTCCATGCCGATGCCGGTGTCGCTGACGCTGATCAGCAGGTCGCCGACGCCGCCTTCGCGCAATGCGACGATGTTGATGTGCCCGCCGGCCGGCGTGAACTTGACCGCGTTGGACAGAAGGTTCAGCAGCGCCTGGGCGATCAGCTTGCGGTCGGCATAGACGCGCGCGATGTCGGCGCCGATGTCCGAGCTGAGGGCAAGGCCGGCCTTCTGAGCGCGGATCTCCAGCAGGCGCTTGGCTTCGTCGATGGTCTCGGCGAGCGCGAAATCCTGCTCCACGATCTCGAACCGGCCGGCTTCCACCTTGCTGAGGTCGAGAATGTCGTTGATGAGGGACAGCAGGTGCTGGCCGCTGCGGTGGATATCGGCGGCGTAGCTGGCATATTGCGCGACCCCCACCGGCCCGAAGAACTCGCGCTCGATCACCTCGGCGAAGCCGATGATGGCGTTGAGGGGCGTGCGCAGCTCGTGGCTCATGTTGGCGAGGAACTGCGACTTGGTGCGGCTCGCCACCTCGGCCTGCTCCTTGGCGAGGCGCAGATCGCGCTGGCTGCGCGCCAGCTCGTCGCCGCGCTCCACCAGGTCGCTGACGTCGGTATAAACCGTCACCATGCCGCCGAGGCGGGTGCGCCGGTCGCTGATGCGCAGGTGACCGCCGTTCAGCGTGCGCATCTCGACATGGCCCTGGCCGCTGCGATGCTGCTGGCTGCGCAGCAGGGTCCATTCCTCTTCCTGCGCGCCGGAGCGTCCCGGGGCCGTGACCACCTGGCCGGCCTCCAGCTCCAGGCGCAGCACGTCGTCGAAGGTCATGGTCTCGATGTCGGCATCGGTGGGAATGCCGAGATAGGAGCGCGCGATCTGATTGCAGAAGCGCAACGTCCCGTCCGCCGCGTAATAGACCAGGCCGTCGGTCATGCCGTCGGTGGCGTCGAGCAGCTCGCGCCGTACCATCGCCGCCTGCTGCTCGCTGGCGGTGAGGCGGACCGCAACGCGCTTCTCGTCGGTGATGTCGAGCACGAAACCGTCCCAGTAAACCCAGCCGCGGTCCGGGTCCGGCGCCGCCCAGGCGCATTCGCGGAACCAGCGCAGCTCGCCGGACTTCGGATGCACGTAGCGGTACTCATGCACGTAGGGCTGGCCCAGCTCCTTGCGGCGACGCTCGGCCTCGCGATAGAGCGGCATGTCGTCGGCATGGATGCGGCCGACCCAGGCCGCAATGTCGGCAAGGCGCGTGGTGGGATCGATCGCGCCCATCATCTCGACCGCGTCGCGCCCCCAGCAGCGGACCGCACCGCCGATGAAGCCATAAGAGCCGTCGCCCGGCGTGCCCTGGTAGACCATGATCTTGTGCATGTTCTCCAGCAGCGCTTCGACCCGGCGCAGCTCGGAGCGGCGCGCCATCGCCGCCGCCTGGCGGCTGACGCAGAGATGCACCAGGCCCGCCGCTCCCGACAATGCGTCCTCGCAGGTCTGCGACGCCGGCTCCGATTCCAGGAACGCGAAGATCTTGCCGCGGTCGTTGGATTGCGGACCCTGGATCAGCGCCGTGCGCAGCTTGAGTTCGGGCATGGCGACGCGGATCGCTTCGTCCGGCATCGAGGCCGAGGCGATGGCGATCCGCTCCAGCGCTTCCGGCGTGCCGCGACTGACGAACAGCATGGTCTGCTCGCGCAGGCCGGTGATGGTGATGGCGGCATGCGCGATCCCCTCGACCGAGCAGAGCCGGTCGCAGACCAGCTGCAACTGCGTATCAAGTTCGGCACAGCGCGGAAGCTCGCGTGCCAGCTCGGCGAGGTCTCGCATCCCCTGCATCGGACGTCGGCCCAACCGTCCATGGTTAATAGTCCGAAAACTCTGCACCTGGAGGGGTTAATAAACCCTAGCCAAGTGGCCTGATCTCTTCGGGAACTGGCCGCTACTTTCGAGAACAGACCGGGAATGAATGCTTTTCACGCGCGATGCGCGGCGTGCGATCAGAAAATTGCCAGGTGCCGCAGTGCGAGCGCGACACCCAGGCCGACGGCGATGGTGGTCATGAGATTGCGCGTCAGCAGCGAGGCGGCGATCGCCGCGCCGGTGGCGAACAGGTCCGGGTTGAGCCACTCGCTGCCATCCGGCGCCTGGTCGAGATGCAGCGCGAACGGCACGATGATCGCGGTCAACACCGCGACCGGGCAGTGCGCGAGCGCCTTCTCGACGATGCGCGGAATGCGGATGCGGTTGGCGACCAGGAACAGCGGACAGCGGAGCACCAGGTTGATCAGCGCCATGCCGAGGATGACGACGCCTGCGCTCATGCCCGGCCCCTGCGCTCGATGCGGCGCTCGACCATCACGGCGACCGCGATCGCGACCAAAGTCGCGATCGTAAGTCCGGCCTTGTAGGGCAGGGTGGCCAGCAGCGCGGCAAGGATGCCGGCCACCGCGGCTGACGTCTGGGCGCCCGGCGTGCGCAACTTCTGCACCACCATGCCGATGAAGGTGGCGATGGCGGCGAACTCGAGGCCGAGGCCATCCAGTCCGCTCATCTGCGAGCCGATCGCGATGCCGATCAAGGTCCAGCAGTTCCAATTGACGTGCATGGCGATGATCGAGGCGAGGTATGCCCAGTGGCTGTTGCGATGTACGCCGAGCCGACGATAACGATCCTCCATCGCCGCGAAGGTCTCGTCGGTGAGGCCCGCCGACAGGATGAACCGCCAGCCGAACGACAGATGGCGAACGTAGCCGACCAGCGTCGCGGCATACAGCGTGTGCCGCAGATTGAGGATGAAGGTGACCAGCCAGATCACCCACGCCGGCGTCGTCACCGCCATCAGCGCGATCGCGACGAACTGCGCCGAACCCGAGAACACGAACAGCGACAGCGCCATGGTCTCGAACGGCGAGAGGTGAACCGGCGCCGAGGTCGCGAGCGCGCCGAAGATGACGCCGAACGGCGCCGCACCCACCATGAAGGGGAGCGTGATCTTCAGGCCATCGAGAATTTCCGTGCGGCGGCCGGGAGCGGCCGCCTCAATATTGGCGGCCGCCTGCACCGTTGTTCCATCAGACAAGCGAGAAATCCACCCTCGGTTTTTCCCGCGCGAGGCGCGCGATGATATCGAGCCCGCGCGCGACCGCGTCGATCGAGCCCGGCGCACTGATGCTGATGCGGATGCCGTTGCGGCCGCTGCGCGACAGCGAGAAGCTGCTGGTCGGGCAGACCGCGACGCCGCGGATGCGCGCCTGCAGCGCGAAGGCGTCGGCCGGCCATTCCTCCGGCAGGTCGAGCCAGCCGTGCATCGCGGTCGGATGGCCGTAGTAGGGCAGGCCGGACAGGATCTCGCGCGCCGCCGCTTGCCGCCGCGTATACTCGTCGCGCCGCTTGGCGGAGATGCGATCGCCCTCGCCGTTGTGGATCCAGCGCGCGGCGATCTCTGCCGCCAGCGGCGTCGCCAGCCAGGTCGAGTGCCGCACCGCGTCGTTGATCAGCGAGCAATCGTCGGTCATCGCGCCGAGATAGCCGACGCGCAGGCCCGGCGCCATCGACTTGGAGACGCTGCTGCAGAACACGCCGAGCTCCGGCGCGAAATTGACCATCGGTTGTGGCGCGTTGGGCAGCAGGAAGCCGTAGACGTCGTCCTCGACGATCTTGACGCCATAGCGCCGCGCGACCTCCGCCAGCTCGCGCCGGCGCAGTTCGGGTACCACGATCGAGGTCGGGTTCTGCAGGTTGGTGACGCAGTACAGCGCCTTGATGTTGCGGCCGCGGCAAGCGGCCTCGAACGCGTCGGGCAGGATGCCGTCCTTGTCCATCGGCAGGCCCTGCACCCGGAAGCGCAGGAAATCGCCGAGCCGGCGCAGGCCGGGCCAGGTCAGGCTCTCGGTCAGCACCGTATCGCCAGGTTCTGTCAGCGCGCCGAGCGCCACCATGATGGCATGTTGCGCGCCGGCGGTGATGAGGACGCGATCGGGATCGACCCGCACGCCGAACTGCGCGAGCAGCTTGGCGCCCGCTTCGCGATGCGTGCGGTTGCCGCCATGGGACTGGTAGTTGAGGAGAGCGCCGGCGCTGGCCGAATCCGACAGCTCGCGCAGCGTCGCGCGCATCATGCCTTCGTACTCGCCGCCGGCATCGAGATCGGTCGGCGTGTTGATGCTGAAATCGATCACATTGGGCTGCGCGGTGGCGGCGGCGATCGTGCTCGTCACCGGCGCGTTGGTGCGGATGCTCGCGCGCACCGCGATGTCGCTGCGCACGAACGTGCCGCGGCCAACTTCGCCGCCGATCAGGCCGCGTCGTTCCGCTTCGCCATATGCGCGCGTGACGGTGCCAACCGTCACGCCCAGCTGATAGGCAAGCTCGCGATGCGTGGGGAGGCGATCGCCGGGCGAGAGCCGGCTGCTGCGAATGTCGATGGCCAGCGCATCCGCAATCGCCAGATAGCGCGGGCCGCGGTGACTGCTAAGGTCGGGGATCCAAATTGTCATGAAGACAATGTTTGCGTTGACTGCGCACAATGTCAATAACAATATGCGTGCTCAGGGAGGCAATCGGGACAATCTAACGCTTCTGATGCTGGAGAATGTAAGATGTATCGGTACAATACGAGTGACAAATCGGGTTCCTACTTCGTCCGTCCCACGCGAGCCAAGTCCGACGGCGGTCTCGCCACGCGCCTCTTCGATCAAGTTTTCACCTGGCTCGATCGCGCCCGTCAGCGCCGCCATCTCGGCGAGCTTGATGACCGGCTGCTGCGCGACATCGGCCTCAGCCGCGCCGAGGTCGATCACGAGGTTTCGCAGCGCTTCTGGCAGACCGATCGCGTCTAGCGCAATGTCCATGGGATAGGGACGCGTGGGCGAACGACCGCGACAGCGGCACGCCCACGCTCTCTTCATCGGCGCCGAGGGACTCTCATGTTCGTTCCGGAGCAATTCAAGATCACGGATCCGGCGGACGTGCTGTCGCTGATGCGGGCGAACCCGTTCGCGGCGCTCATCAGCCACGATTCCGACGGATTGATCGCAACGCATCTCCCGACTGTAACCCGGCGAGAAGGCGGGACGTTGGTGATCGAGTGTCACCTCGCGCGTCCGAATCCGCATTGGAAGCGGCTTGCCGCCAATCCCGACCCGGAGGCGATGCTGATCTTCTCGGGCCCCGAGGCGTACATCCGCCCGGGCTGGTATCCCTCGAAGGCGGAAGCCGGCAAGGCGGTGCCGACCTGGAACTACGCCATCGTGCACGCCTATGGCCGTGCCGAGATCATCGAGGACGGCGCATGGCTGCTGCGCCATGTGACCGAGCTTTCCGCGCAGCAGGAGAGCCCGTACGAGATGCAGTGGAAGACCAGTGACGCGCCGGCAAAGTTCATCGCCGCGCTGATCCGCGGCATCGTCGGCGTCCGCTTCACCGTTTCGCGTGTCGATGCCAAGGCCAAGATGGGCCAGAACCGCGATACGCGCGATGCGATCGGCGCCGCCGATGGTCTTGCCGCGCGCGGAGAGGGTGCCGACCTCGCCGTATCCGCGATGATGCGGAGCGTGCGCAGCTAGGATGTCGATCGAATCCGCCATCGCGTTTGCCATTGGCATGTTCTTCCTTGCGCTGTCGCCGGGACCGGGGCTCGCCACGATCATCTCGCGCGCGCTGGCATCGGGGCCGGTTGCCGGCCTGGCAGTGACCGGCGGACTCGTGCTCGCGGACTTCTTTTTCATGGGCGTCGCGATGGTGGGCCTGACGGCGATCGCAACGGCGATGGGACCGCTGTTCCAGATCGTGAAATATGCCGGCGCCGCCTATCTCCTGTGGCTTGGCTACAAGGCGTTCCGTTCGTCGGCGTCACCGCTTGTGGTCGCGCCGCGCAGCGGGAATGGACTCATCAAGGATGTCAGCCTCGGCTTCCTGGTCACGCTCGGCAACCCGAAGGCCATCCTGTTCTACAGTGCGCTGCTGCCGACCTTCCTTGACATGACCATGATCAAGTTTGCCGACTTCCTGGTGCTCGCCGGTATCGTCGTGGTGATTTCCTATCTGGTCTATGGCGGCTATATCTTTCTGGCCGAACGCGGCCGACGCCTGCTCGCTTCGAGCAAAGCGTCGCGCCTGTTCAATCGCCTGACTGGGTCGATCCTGATCGGCGCGGGCGTTGCGGTCGCGGCGCGATAAGGGGGCGTTGATGGCGATGAAGTTCTTCCAGGTCGATGCATTCAGCAGCAAGCCGTTCGCCGGCAATCCGGCCGCGGTGATGCCGCTCAAGGAATGGCTGCCCGACCAGATGCTGGCGTCGATCGCGGCCGAGCACAATCTGGCCGAGACCGCGTATTTCGTGCCGCAGGGGCGCGACTTCCATCTGCGCTGGTTCACGCCGACGGTGGAGATGCCGCTGTGCGGTCACGCGACCCTCGCCAGCGCCTTTGTCGTGCTCAATCATCTGGAGCCGACCCGGGACAGTGTCGTGTTTCATACGCTGTCGGGCCCGCTCACGGTCGCGCGTGACGGCGACCGGCTGATCATGGACTTCCCCATGCGCAAGACCGAGCCCGCATCCGGGTCCGAGCTGGCACCGGTGGCCGAGGCGATCGGCGCCAAGGTCATCGACCTGAAGCGAAGCTGGACCTATCTGGCGGTCGTCGAGTCCGAGGACGTCGTACGCGACCTCAAGCCCGATATTTCGAAGATCGCGCGCCTGCCGCTGGACGTGACCGTGACGGCGCGCGGGGCCAAGGCGGATTTCGTCTCGCGCGTGTTCGTGCCCAAGGTCGGTATTCCGGAAGATCCGGTGACGGGCGGGGCCCACTGCGCACTGGTGCCCTATTGGTCGCAGGTGCTGGAGCGCAAGACCTTCTTCGCACGCCAGCTGTCGAGCCGCGGCGGCGAGCTGTGGCTGCGCCTGGACGGCGGCCGGGTGAAGATGTCTGGCCATGCTGTCCTGACCATGACGGGTGACGTCCATGTCTGACGCACCGCTGATTGTATCGACCGCGACGATCGCCGGTTTCGCCGCCGTCGCGCTCGCCATGGTGCTGACACCAGGACCGAACATGGCCTATCTGGTGTCGCGGACAATCTGCCAGGGGCGGGCCGCGGGCCTGGTGTCGCTGGGCGGTGTCGGAATCGGGTTCGTCGTCTATGTGCTGCTGGCCGCCTTCGGCATCACCGCGCTGCTGTTTGCGGTGCCGCTGGCCTACGACGCACTGCGCATCGCCGGCGCGCTCTATCTCGGCTGGATGGCGTGGAACGCTCTGAGACCCGGTGGCGCCTCGCCGTTCCAGGTGCGCGACCTGCCCGCCGATTCGCACCGCCGGCTGTTCTCGATGGGGCTGCTGACCAGCCTGCTCAATCCCAAGGTGGCGGCGCTCTATCTCTCCCTGCTGCCGCAGTTCATCGATCCGGCGGCAGGCCATGTCCTCGGCCAGACCGTCATCCTCGGCCTGACACAGATCGCGATCAGCCTCACGGTCAATGCGCTGATCGTGCTGACGGCGGGCGCGGTGTCGGCGTTCCTCTCCGGGCGGCCGTTCTGGACCCTGGTGCAACGCTGGCTCATGGGCACGGTGCTCGCGGCCCTCGCCGTGCGCATGGCGATCGACACCAGCCGGCGCTAGGTTTCCCTTCTGGCGGCCCTGGGCCGGATCGCCGCTTGCGGCGTCGGCGCGATTTCGGCTACTTACCTGTGCCCAAGGCCCCCGTACGCGGGGCCGGGGGCGCAGTTTACCAAACCCGAGAGCGCCCGACCCATGGCCAGGGACCATCAATATCTGCTGCCTGCGGGGCTGAAGGACGGCCTGCCGCCCGATGCCGCGTTCGAAGCGGCGATGGTGGAGCGCCTGATGGCCTGCTTCGCCGCCTGGGGCTACGAGCGAGTCAAGCCGCCGCTGATCGAGTTCGAGGACGCGCTGCTGTCCGGCATGGGCGCGGCGATGGCGTCCGACACCTTCCGCCTGATGGACCCGGTGTCGCAGCGCATGATGGGCGTGCGCGCCGACATGACGCCGCAGGTCGGCCGCATCGCCGCCAGCCGCCTCAAGGGCGCCCCCCGGCCGCTGCGCCTGTCCTACGCGGGGCAGGTGCTGCGCGTGAAGGGCGAGCAGATGCGGCCCGACCGGCAGATCGGCCAGGCCGGCGTCGAGCTGATCGGCATCGCCAGCGCCGCCGCCGATGCCGAGGCTGTGCTGCTGGCGGCCGAAGCGCTGCAGCAGCTCGGCGTCACGCAGCTGGTGGTCGATCTCAATGCGCCGATGCTGGCGGTGTCCTATCTGCGCGAATCCGGCATCGCCGACCCGGCGCCGGTCATCGCCGCGCTCGACCGCAAGGATGCGGCGGCGGTGAAGGAACTGGGCGGCAAGCTCGCGCCGACCCTGGCGCAGCTGATGAATGCGGTCGGCGCGCCGCCGCAGGCGCTGGATCGCCTGGCCGCCATTGTGCTGACGAAGGAGGCCGCGGCACAGCGCGATCGCCTGATCACGGTGGCAAGGCTGGTGCAGGAGGCCGCACCAACATTCGGCGTCAATGTCGATCCGACCGATCATCGCGGCTTTGAATATCACACCGGCGTCACGTTCTCCCTCCTGGGTCGCGGCGTCGCCGGCGAGTTCGGGCGCGGCGGGCGCTATGTCAACCAGGCGGGCGAGGACGCGACCGGCTTCACGCTCTATCTCGATACGCTCTCGACGGCGCTGCCGACGCCCAAACCGGCGCGCCGCATCCTGCTGCCGCGCGGCACCTCGCATGAAGCCGCGCTGCGCCTGCGCCAGGAAGGCTGGGTCACCATTCACGCGCTCGATATCGGTGCGGATGACGAGAAGGAAGCGCGCCGCCTCGGCTGCTCGCATCTCTGGCGCAACGGCGCCGTTCAAATGCTCTGATAGGGAATACCGGGTATGGCGAATGTAGCGGTCATCGGCTCGCAGTGGGGCGACGAGGGCAAGGGCAAGATCGTCGATTGGCTGTCGGAGCGCGCCGACGTGGTGGTGCGATTTCAGGGCGGCCACAATGCCGGCCACACGCTGGTCATCGGCAGCAAGACCTACAAGCTCAGCCTGCTGCCCTCCGGCCTGGTGCGCGGCAAGCTCTCGGTCATCGGCAACGGCGTGGTGGTCGACCCCTGGGCCCTGCTGAAGGAGATCGACACTCTGCGCGGGCAAGGCGTGACTGTGACGCCCGATGTGCTCGCGGTCGCGGAGAACGCGGCGCTGATCCTGCCGTTCCACAGCAAGCTCGACCTGCTGCGTGAAGAGGCCCGTAGCGCGGGCAAGATCGGGACGACCGGCCGCGGCATCGGCCCGGCGTACGAGGACAAGGTGGCGCGCCGCGCCATCCGCGTCTGCGACCTGTTCGATCCCGCCGCGCTGGATGCGAAGGTCGAGAATCTGCTGCTGCACCACAACGCGCTGCTGCGCGGCATGGGAGCCGAAGAGATCGACGGCGCGGAGCTGCTGGCGCAGCTGCGCGAGATCGCGCCGAAAGTGACGCCGTACGTGAAAACCGTGTGGCAGATCCTCAACGACGCGCGCAAGCGCGGCGACCGCATCCTGTTCGAGGGTGCGCAGGGCTCGATGCTCGACGTCGACCACGGCACCTATCCATACGTCACGTCGTCCAACACCGTGGCGGGACAGGCGGCGACCGGCTCCGGCATCGGCGTCGGCGCGGTCGGCTATGTGCTCGGCATCACCAAGGCCTACACCACGCGGGTCGGCTCCGGCCCGTTTCCGAGCGAGCTGCACGACGAGATCGGCCAGACTCTGGGCGAGCGCGGCCGCGAGTTCGGCACCGTCACCGGGCGCAAGCGACGCTGCGGCTGGTTCGACGCGGCCCTGGTGCGGCAATCGGCCAAGGTCGGCGGCATCAACGGCATCGCCCTCACCAAGCTCGACGTGCTCGACGGCTTCAAGGAGCTGAAGATCTGCGTCGGCTACGACATCGACGGGCGTCGCTTCGACTACCTGCCGTCGGCCGCGCATTTGCAGGCCGCCGCCAGGCCGATCTACGAAACCATCGAAGGTTGGTCGGAATCCACCAAGGGCGCGCGCTCCTGGGCCCAGCTGCCGGCGACCG
Organism: Dongiaceae bacterium; assembly: GCA_035251915.1. Classification (GTDB taxonomy): domain Bacteria; phylum Pseudomonadota; class Alphaproteobacteria; order Dongiales; family Dongiaceae; genus Dongia_A. The sequence goes on from DATFDU010000277.1 coordinate 12,124, forward strand.
CCATCAAATACATCCGCCGCATCGAGGAGCTGATCGAGGTGCCGGTCGCGCTGCTCTCCACCTCGCCGGAGCGCGACGACACGATCCTTGTGACGGATCCGTTCGCGGATTGACCAGCGCGTGACCGCGGCGATCTCCGAACTCGCGAAGAGCGCCCTGGGTGATGTCGCCCGCGTCGTCGAGCGGCTGGACGTCGACGCCTTCGAGGCGTTCGCACAAGCGATCGCCAGGTCCAAGACCATCGCGCTCCACGGCCTCGGCCGCGAAGGGTTGCAGATGAAGGGGCTCGCGATGCGGCTCTTCCATCTCGGGCTCGACGCGCATGTGGTGGGGGAGATGACCATGCCGCCGGTCGGCGCCGGCGATCTGCTGGTCTGCTCCGCCGGTCCCGGCGACTTCGCGAGCATCGCGGCGCTGACCAGGATCGCCAAGGACGCCGGCGCCAGGACCGCGATCGTCACGGCGCAGCCGGCGAGCAATCTGGCAAAGAACGCCGATCACGTGCTGCACATCCCGGCGCAGACCATGGCGAACGACCAAGGCGTCAACACCTCCGTGCTGCCGATGGGCTCGCTGTTCGAGCTCAGCCAGATGCTGGTGTTCGAGCTGCTGGTACTGCGGCTGCGCGAGATCGAGGGCGAGACTGCGGCCAGCATGCGGGCGCGGCACACCAATCTGGAGTAGCTGCGTCACTTCGGTCCTCGTTTTCCTCGCCCAACGACCCATTCCTTACCCTCCCTTAACCACTTCCGGTCATAACCTAGGATCGGCTCACTGTGCGTGGGCGCGGCCTGGCTAAAGGGCTCGGCTGGACGGACTTTTTGGGCGCAAAGCGCGAGTGGCGATGGCGGACGATCAGATCCTGCTGGACGAGCGGTACGAGATTGCGCCGGACCGGCGCATGGCCAAGTTCGATTCGCCCGGCGTCGAAGCCTTCGCCGTGCATGACCGCAACGAGCCCGGCCGTCCGATGTTCGCGCTGATGGTGCCCGGGCACCTGCCGTGCCGCTTCCTCGGGCTCTCCACCAAGAAGCCGCCGTCCGACACCCCCGTGATGTGGCCGCGCGCCAGCGGCGTGGTCGACTGGCCGATGGCCGCGAACGGCGGCGCCGTGGTGTGGGGTCGTCGTCCGGCCCTGATCTTCGACGCGCCCAAAGGCGAGCGTATGTTCGGTGGCGAGGTTCCGCCGCCGGACGCCATGACCGAACCGCAGCTGGCGCGCCAGGTGATCGCGCCGCTCGCGAGCGCGGTCCGCGAGCTGACGCAGATCGGCATTCCGCATCGCGCGATCCGTCCCGGCAACCTGTTCTACCAGTCGGGCAGCCAGGGCCCGGTGGTGCTGGGCGAGTGCTTCGGCATGCCGGCCGGCTTCGCGCAACCGGTACTGTACGAAACCATCGAGAACGCGATCGCAGATCCGTACGGCCGCGGTCCGGGACTCAACGCCGACGATCTTTATGCACTCGGCGTGCTCATCCTGCAGCTCCATATCGGCCGCGATCCGACCGAGGGCATGTCGGACGAGGAGATCATCTCCGCCAAGATCTCCGCAGGCACGTTCGCGGCGCTGGCGGGCCGGGAGAAGCTTTCCACCTCGATGGCGGAAATCCTGCGCGGCCTGCTCAACGACAAGGCCGCCGACCGCTGGACCCTGCGCCACCTCGATGCCTGGACGACCGGGCAGCATTTCACGCCGACCATGCCCTATCTGCCGCAGCGCGCCTCGCGGCCGATCCGCTTCGGCGACACCGACCACATGAACAAGCCGGCGCTGGCGCACGCCATGGCACGGCGCTGGCCCGAGTCCATGAAGCTGGTGGACAGCAGCGACTTCGACAACTGGATGAAGCGCAGCTTCAACGACGACAAGATCGGCGACGTGATGAACCGGTTGATGGGTGCGGCCGCCAGCGCCGGGCCGAGCTCCGCCATCAAGGACCGCTATCTCTCGCGGCTCATCATCTGGATGAACGCGCAATCGCCGGTCTGCTATCGCGACATCCGGGTCAACATCACCGGCATGGCGACCATGCTGGCCAACGTGCTCGAGAACCAGCCGCTGCTCAACCAGTTCGTCGAAATGCTGCGCGGCCGGCTGGTCCAGGTGTGGATGAACGAGCAGGTGGCCCTGAACTCCGATCAGCTGCAGGTCCGCCGCATCATGGAGGAGGTCGAGAAGCACATCGAGAAGCCGGGCATCGGCCAGGGCGTGGAGCGTGCGCTCTACGAGCTCGATCCGCTGGTGCCGTGCCGCTCGCCCATGATCGCCGACTTCTATGTCACCAACATGCGCGACCTGCTGCCGGCGATCGATGCGGCGCTCCCCGGCCTGGGCGAAGGCACCATCCCGGTCGACCGCCACATCGCCGCCTTCATCGGTGCGCATCTCAGGCGCTCGATCGACCGCGAGCTCGGCACCATCGCGCAGGCGAGCGAGGAAGCGGATCGCCGCGTCGCCATCCTGCGCCTGATTGCCGTGGTCCAGCAGACCTATCCCAACCGCAAGCTGCCGCGGCTGGCCGACGCCGTGGTCGCCATGCTGGCGCCGGCGCTCAGCAGCTTCCACCATGCGACCGCGCGCGCGGACGCCGAACGCCGCATGCACAAGCTCGGCAAGGACTGCGACTTCGCGGCGCTCGCGCTGCTGTTCGATCCGAACGGTCCCTACCGCCGCTCCGACAGCCTCGGCTTCACGGCAGCCAGGCGCGCCTTCGTCGGGCTGAAGCAGGAGGAGCGGTGGCTGGAGAAGGGCGGGCTCACCAATCCGGTCCGCACGCGCCTGATCGGCCAGCGCGCGGCCGCCATCTCGTCCGCCTTCGTCGCCAGCGCGGCGGTCGCGGCCTACAGCGTCTACGCCTTGTTGTGAGAGGGAATCGTGGCCAAGCAAGCACCCGCGAAGTCTGAAGCGTCACCGGCGCCCAAGGCATTCAAGCCGGCGCTGCTGCTGGTCCTGCTGCTGCCGGCCGCCGCCTTGATGGCGCCGATCGCGATCGTGATGGTGGCGGCCCTGGTGCCGTCGGTGGTGGCGCGCATCGTCGATGCCAGCCCGAACCGCTACCTCACCTTCACCGTGCTCGGCCTCAACCTGGTGGGCTCGCTCTATTTCGTGCACCGGGTGCTCACGCTGGGCAACAGCCTGGAAGTCGTGCTCCTGGTGCTGCAGGATTCGATCGGCTGGCTGGCGGCGCTGAGCGGCGCCGGCTGCGGCTGGCTGCTATACTTGGCGGTGCCGCCGCTGATCGCCAAGATGGCGGAGGCGCAGTCCGGCCTGCGGCTGCGCCGCGTGCACCGCGACCAGACTCAGCTGATCAACGAGTGGGGCGAGGTGGTCGCGGCCAAGGACTGACGCCAAAAAGTAAAAGCCCGCGCCAACGGACAGCGCAGGCTCATTGGTGTCGATCGCACGCGGTCAGTTCGCGGCGAGCTTCTCGTCCAGGGCCGCGTTGCGGATGGCGCGCTGGACCTTGTCGAAGGCACGCACCTCGATCTGGCGCACGCGTTCGCGACTGATGCCGAACTCCTTGGAGAGGTCCTCGAGGGTGGTCGGCTCGTCCTTGAGGCGGCGCTCCGACAGGATGCGGCGCTCGCGCGGATTGAGCAGCTTCAGCGCGCGGTCGAGCAGCTTCTGGCGGCGGCCGAACTCCTGGCTCTCCGCCAGCATGGTCTCCTGGCTGTCGCCTTCGTCGACCAGCCAATCCTGCCACTCGCCTTCGCCGTCCATGCGGACCGGCGCGTTCAGCGAATGATCGGGCGCGGCGAGGCGGCGGTTCATGTCGACCACGTCGCTCTCCGGCACGTCAAGGCGGGTGGCGATCTCCTTCACCGTCTCCGGCTTCAGGTCGCCTTCCTCCAGCGCCTTGAGCTGGCCCTTCACGCGGCGCAGATTGAAGAACAGCTTCTTCTGCGCGGCGGTGGTGCCGATCTTCACCAGCGACCACGAGTGCAGGATGTATTCCTGGATGGCGGCGCGGATCCACCACATCGCATAGGTCGCGAGCCGGAAACCCTTGTCGGGGTCGAAGCGCTTCACGGCCTGCATCAGGCCGACGTTGCCTTCGGAGATGACTTCGGACATCGGCAGGCCATAGCCGCGATAGCCCATCGCGATCTTCGCGACCAGACGCAGATGGCTGGTCACCATCTTGTGGGCGGCTTCGGTGTCCTGGTGCTCCTGCCAGCGCTTGGCCAGCATGAATTCCTCGCTCTGTTCCAGCATCGGGAACTGGCGAATCTCCGCCAGATAGCGGGCCAGGTTGGAATCGCTGACGAGACTTGGAAGATTTCTTGCGGCCATGTCGTCCCCTTATGGTGCCCGTCGATGAGCATCATAGAAACAGCCCAGTCCCTATCCCATTACGATTGCCGCAGGGCAGCAGACAACGCCCTGCATGGCTTTGAGAAACTGAGTGAATGTTAGATGGGCTTACATTGCGCGCATTTCAAGACGCCCAGCTCGCGCGCTTGGAATTTATCGCTAAGCCTTTGAAAGTGCTTCAGATAATCTCACCAGATCCGCCGGCAGCGGGGATTCCCAGCGCAGCGCCTTGGCGGATCGGGGGTGGTCAAAACCCAGCACGGCGGCATGCAGTGCCTGCCGCGGAAAGGCGGCCGCCGCGGGATGCGTCTTGCGACGCGCCGGCGTCACGCGGCCGTAGACCGGATCGCCGATCAGCGGGTGGCCGATCGCCGCGAGATGGACGCGGATCTGGTGCGTGCGCCCGGTCTCCAGCTGGCAGGCGAGCTCGGCGGCGCCGAGCCCGAACACCTTCGTCACCTGATAGTGCGTGACCGCGTGCTTGCCGCCGGACTTGACGATGGTCATGCGCTTGCGGTCGATGCCATGGCGGCCGATGTTGCCTTCGACCGTGCCTTGCTTGGGCGAGGGCAGGCCCCACACGAAGCAGCGGTATTCGCGCTCGATCGCGTGCGCGGCGAACGCCTCGCTCAAGGCCTTGTGCGCGGCATCGTTCTTGGCGGCGACGACCAGGCCGCTGGTGTCCTTGTCGATGCGGTGCACGATGCCGGGCCGCTTCACGCCGCCGATGCCGCTCAGGCTGTCGCCGCAATGGGCGATCAGGGCGTTGACCAGCGTATTGTCGGGATTGCCCGGCGCCGGGTGCACCACCATGCCGGCCGGCTTGTCGATCACGATCAGGTCGCGGTCCTCATAGACGATGGCCAGCGCGATTGCTTGGCCGCGCGGAACGGCATCCTCGGGCGGCGGTACGGTCAATTCAAGAACCTCGCCCGGTTTGACCCGGTAGGAGGCCTCGTCTAAGGTCTCGGCAGTGCCGCCAGCCGGCGGGACGATCCGCAAATTGCCTTGCTCGATCAGCGCCTTGATGCGGCTGCGCGAGAGCGCCGGAAAGGCGGCGGCGAGGCAGCGGTCGACCCGCTCGCCGGCCTCCGCGTCGGCGACGCGATGCCGGGCGGGACCCTCGACGGTGGGCGGGTCGTTGTTGGTGGGCGCGATCATTGGGGTGGGACGTGCCGGAAGCTGGGGTGGAGCATCAAGTACAGCAGGGCAGTCGGCTGCTCAAGGGCGCGGTGGTCGCCCTGTGCGCCGTGCTGGCGATCTGCGCCATCGTCATCACCACCGTCATCGTCTATCGCTTTGTCGAACCGGCGCCGCCGCGGCCGCTCGCACCCTTCGGCGTGTCGGCACTGCCGGTGCCGGTGGGTTGCGCCATCGATTACGTGATGGCGGAGGGCAATCGCCTGATCCTGGAGATCGGCGGCAGCGACGAATGCCGGCGCATCCTGGTCACCGACCTGACGACCGGCACGCTGCTCGGCCAGTACCAGTTTCCCAGTCAATGACACGGACCGGTCCATGAACTTCATCAGCGATAATGCGGTCGGTGTGGCGCCGGAGATCATGAGCGCGCTCGTGGAAGCCAATCGCGGCCCCAGCATGCCGTACGGCAACGACGACTGGACCCGCCGGGTGGAGCGCAGGCTGGCCGATATCTTCGAGCGCGAGGTCCGCGCATTTCCGGTCTCGACCGGCACCGCCGCCAATGCGCTTTCGATCGCGACGCTGGTGCCGCCGTACGGATCGCTCTATGCGCATGAGGAAGCGCACGTCATGGTCGACGAATGCGGCGCGCCGGAGCTGTTCAGCGGCGGCGCCAAGCTGCGGCCGCTGCCCGGCGCGCACGGCAAGCTGACGCCCGAGGTGCTGGACCGCGCGCTGACGCGCGACAACAGCGGCGACGTGCATCAGGTCATTCCCGCGGCGATCAGCCTCACCCAGACGACGGAGGCCGGCACGGTCTACAAGCCGGCGGAGCTGCAGGCGATCGCCGAGGTCGCGCGCCGCCACAAGGTGCGCCTGCATATGGACGGCGCGCGCTTCGCCAATGCGATGGCGTTCCTTGGCGTGCCGGCGCGGCAAGTCACCTGGGAAGCGGGCATCGATGTCCTGTCGTTGGGCGCCAGCAAGGGCGGCTGCATGGCGGCCGAGGCGGTGGTGTTCTTCGACCCCGCGCTGGCCGAGAGTTTCGGCCACCGGCGCATGCGCGGCGGGCATCTCGTCTCCAAGATGCGTTTCGTGTCGGCCCAGCTTGAGGCGTACATCACCGACGGCCTGTGGCTGAAGCTGGCGCGCCACGCCAACGCGATGGCGCAGCGCCTGGCGCAAGGACTGACCGCGGCGTTGCCGCGCTTGCCGGGTGCCAGGCTGCTGCATCCGGTCGAGGCGAACGAGGTGTTCGTGCAGCTGCCCGCGAGCACCATCGCAGGGCTGCGCCAGGCCGGCTTCGCGTTCTACGACTGGCCGTGCGAAGACGGCACGGCGATTCGCCTCGTCGCCGCCTTCAACACCGAGGCCGCCCATGTCGAGCTCTTCCTGAACACCATCAGTGAGTTGGCGAGCCGCGCCGCCTGAAGCGATGCCTGCCTCTAAAGGACAATATCCCTTTTGAATTAGGCCTTTAATAGCCAAAGCTCACAGCCGCACAACATAATATTAACCACTCCGGTTCAGGATTTCGGGGCAATCGCGAATCCGACCCGGCGGATGGGATGAACTCGTCGTTCCTGCCTGAGAGAGTGCGTTTTGAGTCCTGGTCCCTGCCGTACTGGATGGCGGTGGGGCTGGGCGCGCTGGGTTATTACGCGCTCGCCAGGCTTGGTCTTCAGTTCTTCAGTCCGGAGTTCGGCGTCTCACCGGTGTGGCCGGCTTCCGGACTCGCGGTGGCGCTGGTGCGCTTCTTCGGCTGGCGCATGTGGCCGGCGATCTTCATCGGCGCGCTATCGGCGAGCTTCTTCGGTCAAAGCCAAGTGGTTTCGGTCATCAGTGCGATCGGCAGCACGCTGGAAGGCGTGGTGGGCGGCCTGATCGTGCAACGGTTGGCCGGGCGGTATGGCGACAACTTCATCGTTGCGCGTGTGCTCGCGCTCGTGCTCGCTGCCCTGTGGGCGACGTTGATCGGCACGGCTCTCGGGGTCAGCGCCAGCTATTTCTTCGGCGGCCTGACGAGCGATCGCCTGGCAGCATCGTGGTTCACCTGGTGGGTCGGCGATGCGCTCGGCATCCTGATCGTGGCCCCCGCCTTGTTCGCGTTGCGCCCGCGCTACATCAACGAGCTGGGACTGCGCACCACCCTGCGACGTCTGGCCGCGCTCGGGTTCGCCACCGCGATCGTTCTGCTGCTGGCTCGCATCGGTGGCGATGCCTCTGTCGCCGTCTTCCTCGCGTTCCCGATCGTCATCCTCGCCGGCCACTGGTTCGGGCTGCGCGGCGCGGCTTGGAGCGTTCTCGCCATCGCGATCCCGCTGACCGCGATCACCGCAATCGGCGCCGGCGCCTTCGCCGAGGCGACGCCCGGGGATGCGTTGCTGAACATGCAGGCATTCCTCGCCGTTCTCGCGCTGGCCTCCTCGCTGTTCGCGGATCTGAAGCCGCTCAACCTGCGCATGCCGGCCGCCGTGCTGATGGTGGGCGTGGCGGTCGCAGCCGGCGCCTTCGTGATCGAGCGACAGAAGCTGAACCATCTCGACGACGTCCGGTTCGAGCAACTGATCCAGACCGCTTCGGACCGCGTGCGGGAACGCATGGTAATCTACACCAACGCGCTGCGCGCCGGCGCCAGCATGTATCAGGCGAGTGAGCGGGTGAGCCGCAAGGAATGGCAGGAATTCGCCGCGTCCATGCAGCTGATCGAGCGCTATCCGGGCGTTCAGGGGATGGGCGTGATGGTGCCTGTCCAGCCGGACCGACTTCAGGAATTCCTGATGTGGGAGCGCTTCGACGGCGCCCCGAATCTGGAGCTGAAATCCTATCCCGACGTCACCAACTCGCGCCGGACGGATGACGAGCATTTCGTCGTGCTTTACCTCGAGCCGGCGGCGCGGAACGCGCCGTATCTGGGTGCCGACATGTCCTCCGAACCGGTGCGTCGCGCCGCCGCCAGCAAGGCACGCGACACCGGACGGCCCGCCATCACCAGCCAGGTGGCCTTGTTCCAGGACCCGCATCGCCGGCCGGGGTTTCTCTATTTCCTGCCGGTCTATGAGGGACTTGAGACGGCCTCGACCGTCGAGGAGCGGCGCGCGCGGTTTCGCGGCTGGATCTTCGCTCCCTTCAGGACGGCGGACTTTTTCCGTTCCGCGCTCGGCGAGGTCTCGGACCAGATCCATGCCGAGATCTTCGAGGGCGAGTCCACCGATCCGAGCCGCTTCCTGGTATCGACCGTCAGCGGCGGGTCGTACTACCCGGCGGGCAAGGGCTGGCGCAAAGTGGCGATGCTGTCCCTGGTCGATCAGCCCTTCACGATCCGCTGGCATGCCGGCCCGCACTTCGCCATAGAGAGCCGCCGGACGCCTGTGCTTGTCAGCTGCACGATCGTCGTGCTGGCGATGCTGCTGGCCGCCCTGATCGCAAACCTGCAGTCGCTGCGCCAGCGGGCGACCGGCATCGCGGAAGAGATGACCAAGGCTGTCGCGGCCAGCAACGACCGGCTGCACGCCGCCATCAACGTCATGGAGGACGGGTTCGGGCTGTTCGATGCCGACGACCGCATCATCCTCTACAACGAGGCCTTCATGGACGAGGGCACCCGCAAGGTGCTGGGCGACAATGTGACCGGCCGCAGCTTCGAGGAGATCGTCCGCGCCTTTGCCTATCACGACATGCCCGTCACGGACCCGAACTTCGATCGCGAGGCCTGGATCCAGAACCGGATGGAGCTGCATCGCAATCCGCCGGCCTGGCCGATCGAAGTGCAGTGGAGCGGCGGACGCTGGATGCGGATCAGCGAACGGCGCACGTCGAACGGCGGCTATGTCGGCGTCTGGACCGACGTGACCGAAATCAAGCTGGCCGAGCAGCGGCTGACCACCGCGATCGACGCGATGGACAGCGGCTTTGCCCTGTTCGATTCCGATGACCGCCTGCTCATCCACAACAAGGGCTTCGTGGATCGCAGCGTCGCCAGGAACTTCGGCGGCGACGCCCGCGGCCGCACCTTCAAGGAAATCATGCGCGCGTTCGCGAACGACGACGTGAGCGCCGTCGAAGCCATCGGCGCACGCGAGGAGTGGGTGGAGCGCCGCCTCGAGCGCCACCGCAATCCGCCCGCCGAGCCGTTCGAGCAGCAGCTGACCGACGGCACCTGGGTGCGCGTGTCCGAGCGGCGTACCGCCGATGGCGGCTATCTGGGCACCTGGACCGACATCACCGCGCTCAAGCGGGTCGAGACCCAGCTGCGTGACGCGATCGAGAGCATCAACGAAGGCTTCGCGCTGTTCGATGCGGACCTGCGTTGCGTGGTCGCCAACAGCCGCCTGCGCGAGCTTTATCCGGTCTCCGGCCATCTCGCCATGCCCGGCGCCAGGCTGGAGGACATGCTGCGCCAAGGCGCCGAGAACGGCGAGTATCCGGGCGTCGAAGGGCCGGAGGCGGTCGATGCGTTCGTCCGGCTCTGGATGTCATGCTTCGCCAGCGGCGAGGCGTTCGTCGGGGAGACCGAGCTCAGCGGCGAGCGCTGGCTGATGGTCAGCCATCATCCGACCAGCAGCGGCGGCTACGTCAGCATCCGCGCCGACATCACGGCCCAGAAGCAGCGCGAGACCGAGTTGCAGGAGGCCAAGGACGATCTCGAAGCACGGTCGGGCGAGCTTATGTTGCTGGCCAAGGAGCTGGAGGCGGCGCGCCGGGTGGCCGACATGGCCAACCTCAGCAAGTCGCAGTTCCTCGCCAACATGGCGCACGAGCTGCGCACGCCGCTCAATGCCATCAACGGCTTCTCGGAGCTGATCCTCGGCGGGGCATTCGGGCCGCTGCAGCCGCCGAAGTACCGGGAGTATGTCGAGTTCATCCAGCAAGGCGGTTCGCACCTGCTGTCGCTTATCAACGACATTCTCGACCTGTCGAAGATCGAAGCCGGCAAGATGGAGCTGCACATCGAAGCCGTGCCGACCGATCAGGTCGTCTACCAGGCGGCCGAATCCGTGCGCAAGATGGCCAACGACCGCAGCGTGGAGCTGCGCTCCGATGTCGCCAACGACTGCCCGATCCTGCACGCCGATCCGCGCGCCGTGCGCCAGATCCTGCTCAACCTGCTGTCCAACGCCGTCAAGTTCACGCCGGCGGAGGGCTCCGTCACCATCGGCGTCGCGCGCAACGGCGGCGACGGCATCCACATCTCGATCGTCGACACCGGCATCGGCATGACCGAGGCGGAGACCGCCAAGGCGTTCGAGCTGTACGGCCAGGTGGAATCAGACCTCACCAAGAAGACCAAGGGCACCGGCCTCGGCCTGCCGCTGGTCAAGTCGCTGGCCGAACTGCACGGCGGCTCGCTCTCGCTGGTCAGCGAAAAGGGCAAGGGCACGACGGTCACGGTCTTCCTGCCCTGGCACTCCGATCTGCCGATCGGATTGAATTAGTCGCCGAGGAAGAACTCCGGCAGTGCCAGCGAGAATTCCGGCACGTAGGTGACCAGCATGAGGGCCGCCAGCAGCGCGCCATAGAACGGCAGGATGGTGCGCATGACGTGCTCGACCGAGACGCCGCCGATGGCGCAGCCGACGAACTGGGTGGTGCCGACCGGCGGCGTGTTCAGCCCCAGCGCGCAATTGATCAGCATCAGCATGCCGAACTGCACCGGCCCCATGCCGAACTGCATGCAGATCGGCAGGAAGATCGGCGTGCAGATGAGGATGGTGGCCGCCATGTCCAGGAAGGTGCCGAGCAGGAACAGGATGAGGTTGACCAGAAAGAAGATGATGATCGGCGACGTGGAGATGCTGGCGAGCGCATCGGCGGTCAGCTGCGCCACGCCGTAGATGCTGATGAGGTAGCCGAAGGTGTTGGAGATGCCGATCAGCAGCAGCACGATGCCGGTGGTCTTCACCGCCCTGGCGGCAGCCTTCATCAGATGCTGGAAACGCAGCGTGCGATAGAGGAAGGCCGAGATCACCAGGGCATAGATCACGGCAATGGCGGCAGATTCCGTTGCCGTGAAGGCGCCGGACAGGATGCCGGCGATGATGATGACGACCACGAACAGCCCGGGCACGGCCGCAGCGAACGAGCGCACCACCGGCCACCAGCCCGGAAAGATTCCCGCGGCATAGCCGCGCCTGATGGCGACCAGGTACGCCGCGATCAGCATGCAGCCGGTGAGCAGCGCCGCCGGCAGCAGCCCGGCGAGGATGAGGGCCGCGATCGAGACCTTTCCGCCCGCGGCCAGCGAATAGATGATCATGTTGTGGCTGGTCGGCATCAGCGCGCCGACCAGGGACGCATGGGTCGTCACGTTGACCGCGTAATCGGCGTCGTAGCCTTCCTTTTTCATCATCGGGATCATGACCGATCCCATCGCCGAGACGTCGGCGACCGGCGAGCCGGAGACGCCGCCGAACAGGGTGCAGGCCACGACGTTCGACATGCCGAGCCCGCCGCGGATATGGCCGACCAGGTTGCGCGCGAAGGTGACGATACGGTCGGCGACGCCGCCATAGAGCATCAGCTCGCCTGCGAAGATGAAGAACGGGATGGCGAGGAACGAGAAGATGTTCATGCCCGCGGTCATGCGCTGGAACACCACCGCCAGCGGCAGGCCTTCGTAGAAGATGGTGGCGACGGCGGAGAGGCCGATCGCGAAGGCGACCGGGACGCCGATCAGCAGCAGCAGGATGAAGCTGACGCAGAGGATGATCAGTGCCAAGAGGGAACGACCTTCTCGCCCGCGATCAGGGCGAGGATATGCTCGATGGAGAACAGGACGATGAGCGCGCCGGCGATCACCAGCGGGATGTGATTGATGCCTTCCGGCAGCCCCAGGATCGGGATCTTGTAGGGCATCACCGAGGCCGCCAGCACGCCGCCGTGCCAGGCCATCAGGAATCCGAAGAGGCCGACCAGGACGTGGATGACATACTCGAACCAGATGCGATGGCGTTCGGACACCGCATAGGCGATGACGGAGTCAAGCCCGATGTGCCCCGCATCGCGCACGCCGACCGCGGCGCCGAACATGGTGACATAGAGCACCAGCACCAACGCCAGGCTCTCCGCCCAGGTCGGCGTATCGTTGAGCACATAGCGCCCGAACACCTGCCACGCCACCACCACGACGATCGCGAGCAGCCCGGCGACCGCCGCGAACATGCAGAGGCGCGCGATCCAGGCGTTGATGGGGGTCAGGAGGCGGAGGAGCACCGAAAGTTCCCTTACTCGATTCCTCCCTTCGCCCCTTGCGGGAGAAGGATACGGAGGCTTGGCGAGGCGCAGCCGACCCTCGGGTCGAAAGAGCCCGAGGGCGAAGTTGGGTGAGGGGTCGCGCACCGACAGGTGCGCGCGCTCGCAAGAGCGCCATGATCTCTGCCGAAATGTAGCGCTTCCGCGCTGCGCGCCTTGCGGCGCGTCCCCCTCTTCCTGCTGCGCCCCCCGGCTCTTTCGACCCGGGGGTCGCTCTTGCTCGCTAAGCCTCCGCAGCCCTCTCCCGCGAGGGGAGAGGGGGCGTTTGGTTGGATTGGGTCGGCGCGCATGCGGCGAGTTGCTACTCTGTCGCCTGCACCTGCTTGATCAGGTCCTGCAGCTTCGCGTCGCCGGCGAACTTGTCGTAGACCGGCTGGGCGGCGTCGACGAAGCCCTGGCGATCGATATCGCTGATGATCGTGGCGCCGCCGGCCTCGACCGCGGCCCGCGACTTCGCTTCGCGCTCGTCCCACAGCTGGCGCATATAGGGCACCGATTCCTTGGCGGCGGCGCGGATCACATCCTGCTCTTCCTTGCCGAGGGTGTCCCACACCACCTTCGAGAACACCAGCAGCTCCGGCGACATCGAGTGCTCGGTCAGGCTGTAGTTCTTCGCCACCTCGTAGTGGCGCGAGGACTCATAGGATGGCCAGTTGTTCTCCGCCCCGTCGACCACGCCGGTCTTGAGCGCGGTGTAGACTTCCGCATAAGGCAGCGGCGTCGGATTGCCGCCGAGCGACTGGATCAAGGTGACCCAGAGGTCGGACTGCTGCACCCGCAGCTTCATGCCCTTGACGTCGGCGACAGTCTTGATCGGCTTGCCGGTCGTATAGAAAGAGCGCGACCCGCTGTCGTAGAAGGCAAGGCCGATGAAGCCCTGCGATTCGAGCGAGGCCAGGATCTGCTCGCCGACCGGGCCGTCCAGGCACGTGCGCATATGCTCCTTCGACTTGAACAGGAAGGGCAGGGCCGGGACGATGGTCTCCGGCACGATGTTGTTGAAGGCGGCGACGTTGACGCGCACCATGTCGAGCGCGCCCAGCTTCACCTGCTCCACGGTGTCCTTCTCGGAGCCGAGTGCGCTCTGGCCGAACACCTTGATGGTGTACTTGCCGCCGGTACGCTCGGCAATGAGCTCGCTCATCTTCTTGACCGCCATGACGGTCGGGTAGTCGTCCGGATGCACGTCGGCGGAACGGAACTCCTTGGCGAAAGCCGGAACGCTCAGCGACAGCGCAATCGCCGAAGCGGCCAGAATTCGAGTCAGCTTGGTCATTTGGGGTCTCCTCCTTATCGGCGGCGATTGCGTTGATCGCCGCTCGTCCCTGGTGCCGATCGCGAGCCTTGTCGGCTCATCTTGTCTGTCATCATACAACTAGATCGATGCGGGATCAATATCGCTGTATTGCTCAATAAAACAGCCGATCAGTTGTCATACATCTGGTTTGATGCTATGGAAAGGGCGACGTATTCAGGGAAGGGAGCCGCCGTGTCGGCCTTGCGCCAACGAGAGACGCTGACATCGCAGCTGGTCAAGGCGCTGACCGACCGCATCCGCGCGGGCGAGCTGAAGCCCGGCGACCGCCTGCCGACCGAGCAGGAGTTCATCGAGG
>DATFDU010000278.1:0-7474 GCA_035251915.1 Dongiaceae bacterium
AGACGCGGCACGAGCCGATCGTAAATCTTCTCGTGCACGACCAGGCGGCGCAGCGAGGTGCAGCGCTGGCCCGCGGTGCCGACCGCGCTGAAGGTGATGGCGCGCACCGCGAGCTCCAGGTCGGCGCTCGGGCACACGATCATGCCGTTGTTGCCGCCCAGCTCCAGCAGCACGCGGCCGAAGCGCTCCTGCACGCGCGGACCCACTTCGCGGCCCATGCGGGTCGAGCCGGTGGCGCTGACCAGCGCCACGCGCTTGTCGTCGACCAGCGCTTCGCCCACCTCCTTGCCGCCGAACACCACCTCGAGCAGGCCCTTCGGTGCTTCGCCGAAGCGCTTCACCGCCTTGGCGAAGATCTCGGCGCAGGCAAGTGCGGTCAGCGGCGTCTTGTCGGATGGCTTCCACACCACGCTGTCGCCGCACACGATGGCGAGCGCGGAGTTCCACGACCACACCGCGACCGGGAAGTTGAACGCGCTGATGACTCCGACCACGCCCAGCGGATGCCAGGTCTCCATCATGCGATGGCCAGGCCGCTCGGAGGCGATGGTGAGGCCGTACAGCTGGCGCGACAGGCCGACCGCGAAGTCACAGATGTCGATCATCTCCTGCACTTCGCCGAGGCCTTCCTGCACGATCTTGCCGGCTTCGATCGAGACCAGCCGGCCGAGCGCCGCCTTGTGGGCGCGCAGCTCCTCGCCGAACAGGCGGACCAGCTCGCCGCGCCGCGCGGCGGGCACCAGGCGCCAGGCGCGGAACGCCTCGTCGGCGCGCGCGACCTTCTTGGCGACCGAGCTCCCGGTGTCCGACTTGAGCCGCGCGATCTCCGCGCCGTCGATCGGCGAACGGACCGCGATGTCGCCCGCCGCCAGCGCCCGTGCGTCGACACCCAGCTCCTTCAGCAATGCACCCAGCTTCTGCATGTAATCCCTCGTTTCCCGTCTCGTTTTCTGGAAAGGCGGCGAAGGGATGCTTGAGCGGCGGCGGACTGTCAACTCGCTGCCCAAAAAGGCGTCAGATCGCCCAAAAATTTTGCACTGCAGCGCGGCCACTGCATTACATTTGTCACATATTAATCAATCGCTTATGGGGCAATGCGAAATTTCATGAGCTGGTCTGCAGAAATCGATTTTGCGGCGCAACAAGCCGCCCCCATATCCTTGATGCGGTTCTGGGATCGAGGGCAACAAAGAACCGAAGGAATGAAAGAGATGATGAAGCTTCTGGAACAGATTGCACTTTATGCTCGCCGCTGGGCCACCTATCAGCGCGTCCGCACCGAGCTGGAGACGTATACCGAGCGCGAGCTCAACGACATGGGCATCAGCCGTGGCGATATCACCCGGATTTCGCTCGAGGCCGCGTCGCTGGTGAAGCCGCTGTCGAAAGCGCAGACCGAGGAAGAGCGCCGTCCGGCCCTGCTGCGCCAGCGCTACGCCGGCGACCTCTAGGACCGGACAGCGAAAGGGGCCGGCATGACAGCCGGCCCCCTGCTGCTCGAGCTTCCCGGCCGCGCTCAGCTTGCGCTGGCGCTGCCGTAGACGTCGAAGGCGAAGTACTTGTCGTTGATCTTCTTGTAGGTGCCGTTCTCGCGCAGCGCCTTGATCGCGGCGTTCATTTCGCCGAGCAGCGGATCGCCCTTGCGCATCGCCGCGCCGACATTGCCGCCGATCAAGGGATCGCTGACCGGCTCGCCCTTCAGCTCATAGTCCTTGCCGGCGTCGGATTTCAGGAAGCCCTCGGCGGTGTAGACCGTGTCCGCCAAGCCGTAGTCGATGCGGCCGGCGGCCAGATCGGCATCGGCATTGTCCTGGGTGTCATAGAGCTTGATCTCAACGACATTGCCCCATTTCTGCTGCAGCCAGGCCAGCTGCGAGGTTGCCGTCTGCACGCCGATCACCTTGCCCTTCAGCCCCGCCTCCGAATAATCGAAGGGCTCGCCCTTCTTGCCAAAGAACGAGACCGTCGTCTCATAGTATTTGTCGCTGAAGTCCACGACCTGCTTGCGCTCCTCGGTCGCCGACATCGAGTTCATGATGGCGTCGATCTTGTTCTCCTGGAGCGCGGGGATGAGGCCGTCCCAGGCGATCGGCACCAACTCGTATTCCCTGCCCATTTGCTTGAACAAGGCGTCGATCAATTCGACCTCGAATCCGGTCCACTTGCCTGCGGCATCCTGGATCCAGAACGGGGCATAGGGCTCCGGCGAAAATCCCACCTTCACCTTGTCTGCTGCTTCCGCCTGGACGGCCGCCAGACCGGCCAGGACGCCCAGCGCCGCGATCCAGCGGCGCAAACCACGTGTTGCCATGCTGCTTTCCTTCCCTGTTTTGCTCCCACGGAGCTGTATACAGCTTAGACCAGGCCGTCGGCGTCGCCAAGATCGACTCGGGCGACAGGGCGAAATTTTGTGGTAGATGAACGACATGAACACGATCCTACGCACCCCGCGCCTGATCCTGCGCCGCCCGCGCTCCGACGACGTCGCGGCCATGCATGCGATCTTACGCGATCCACTGGCGATGCGTTACTGGTCGACCCTGCCTCATGCAACGATGGCGGAAAGCGAGGCGTGGGTGACCAAGACCATCGACGCCATCAACGCAGGAGAGTGCGATGACTTCTTCGTCGAGCATGAAGGCCTGCTGATCGGCAAGGCGGGCCTCTGGAACCGCAACGAGATCGGCTTCCTGTTCTCGCCCGCGATGTGGGGCAGGGGCTTCGCCCGCGAGGCGCTGCAGGCGGTGATCGGCCGCGCCTTCCGCGAGCGCGGCCACGAGGAGATCCGCGCCGAGGCCGACCCGCGCAACGAACGCTGCCTGCGCCTGCTCTCCCGCCTCGGTTTCCGCGAGACCGGCCGCGCCGAGCGCACCTATCATATCGGCGGCGAGTGGAGCGACAGCGTGTACCTCTCTCTGGCGAAGCCGAGGACGTAACGGCGATGCGCAGCTTCACGATCTCCAGCGGTAAGGCAGAGCTGACCGGCATCGAGGACGGCAAGGGTCCGGCGCTGGTATTCCTCCACGCCGGCGTCGCCGACAAGCGCATGTGGCGCGACCAGATGGCGGCCTTCGGCGACCGCTTTCGCGTCGTCGCCTACGACCGGCGCGGCTTCGGCGAAACGCGCTACAGGCCGGAGACGTTCTCCCACATGCAGGACCTGCGTGCGGTGCTGGACGAGCTCGGCATCGAGCAGGCCAATCTCGTCGGCTGCTCGCAGGGCGGCCGCTTCGCGGTCGATTTCGCGCTCGCCTATCCGAAGCGCGTCGGCAAACTGGTGCTGGTGGCGCCGGCGATCGGCGGCGCGCCGCAGCCGGAAGAGCTGCCGGACGACATCGATAACCTGCTGCAGCAGGCGGAGCAGGCCGAGGACCAGAAGCACTACGACCTGGTCAACCGGATCGAAGCGCACATGTGGCTCGACGGCCCGCGCTCGGCCGACGGCCGCGTGCAGGGCACCGCGCGCGATCTGTTCCTGCGCATGAACATCATCCCGCTGAAGAGCCCCTCGCCCGGCAAGGACGAAGCCGCCAAGGATTCGTTCAAGCGCCTGAACAAGATCACCGCGCCGACGCTGCTGATCTGGGGCGATCTCGACTTTCCGCACCTGCAGGAACGCTGCGCGCTGCTGGGCAAGCGCATCAAGGGCGCCAAGTCCGCGCCGATGCCGGGCACCGCGCATCTGCCGAACCTCGAACAGCCGAAGCAGTTCAACGCCCTGCTGGATGCGTTCCTGAAAGAGGCGCAATGAGCATTCCCCTCCACAAAGAAGCCCCTTCTCCTCTTGCTTGCGGGAGAAGGATGCGCAGCCTTAGCGAGGCGAAGCCGAGCTTAGGCGAAGCTGGATGAGGGGTGGCGCAGCGATAGCTGCGCACGCTCGGAGAGCGTACGAGCGCTCACGCGCTGCGCGCCTCTCGGCGCGAACCCCTCACCCAGCTCCGCCCTCGAGCTCTTTCGACCCGAGGGTCACTACGTTCGCCAAGCCTCCGTATCCCTCTCCCGCAAGGGGCGAGGGGGTTTCCTTCAACGGTGGGGGAATGAAGAAGTGCTACGCGCCCGCCAGCTCGCGACCGATCGCGTCGACCGCGCGGTAGGTCATGTCGTCCAGCGTGGCGCTGATCGGATCGGGCCAGGAGGAGAGCTTCGCCACCACCAGGCGCCTGCGGGGCTCGACATAGACCATCTGGCCATAGATGCCGTAGGCGCTGTGCTCGCCATGCGTGGCATCCAGCACCCACCATTGCCTGCTGTATGCCGCATTGGGAAAGCGCTCGGAGCGCTCGGTCGGGTTGGCGCGGAACGCTTCGACGTCGCCGGTGCGGCAGGCCATCACCCAGGATTCCGGCACCACCTGCCTGGTGCCGCGCGCGCCGCCGTCGAGGAACAGCTGGCCGAAGCGCGCATAGTCGCGCAAGGTCGCGTTCAAGCCGCCATCCGCCAGCGCGGTGCCCTCGTGATCGATGGTGATGTTGCCGTCGGCCTCGGCGCCCATCGGCTGCCACAGCGCGTTGGACATGAAGGTGGCATAGTTCTGGCTGGCGACCGTGGCGATGATCCAGCCGAGCACCTCGGTCTCGATCGAGCGATAGAGGAACGGCCCGCCGTGCGGCCGCTCCTGCTGCAGCGTGAGGATGAGGCCCTTGGTCGACAGCGTATCGGAGGCGTCGCGCCGCGGCTTCCAGCCGCAGGCGCGGTCGAGCGCCGCCACCTCGCTGTCCGGCGCCAGATAGTCCTCGCCGAACTTCACGCCGGAACGCATGTCCAGCACCTGCGACAATGTCGCGCCGCGATAGCCGCACTTCGCCAGCTCCGGAATGTAGTCCGACACCAGCCGATCGACCGCGAGCTCGCCTGCACCCACCAGGATGCCGACCAGTGCGCTGGTGAAGGACTTCACCACCGACTGCGACAGGTGCAGCGTCGAGCGCTCCATGCCGTTCATGTAGATCTCGGCGACGATCTTGCCGTCGTGGGCAACCAGGAACCCGTCCGTATTGGTGGCGACCAGCATCTCGGCGATCGTGCGCGACTGCCCGTCCGCGCCGGTGAAGGCGATGCCGGAGATATCGCGCGCCGCCGCGCCGAAATGCCAGGCCGGGCCATAGCCGCGGGAGATCCGCGCCACCCGCAGCAGATCGCCGACATGCTGGAATGCCCAGCGGTTCTGCGGCGGCCAGTCCCAGTTGGTCCAGCTCAAGCTCGCCGGCGCGCCCGGCAGCGGCCATTGCACCGCCAGCGGCGGCTTGATGATGTCGGTCAAGGCAAGGTCCCCAAAGTCGCGCGCGACAGATTGGCCGAGGCTTGTGCGCCCGGCAAGTGCGCCGTTCGATCTATTTTCTCGACATCTGCGCAGCCCGCGCCATCAGCCAGTCGCGCAGCGTGGTCGCTTCGGCGCTCAGCGGGCGATGGGCGCTCCAGCTGACATAGGTGGCCTCGGGCGGAATGAACTCGGCCTTGGTCACGGTCACCAGCTTGCGCGCCTCGAGCAGCGGCCCGACCAGGCTCTTCCAGCCGAGCGCGATGCCCTGGCCGTCCTGCGCCGCCTGCCAGGCGATGACGTAGTTGTTGATGCGGCGCGTCTTCAATCGCCGCGCCGGGATGCCGATGGCGGCGAACCATTCTTCCCACTCGGTCCAGCCGCGTTCCTGGCTCTCCACCTCCAGCAGCGGCAGGCTGGTCAGGTCCGCCGGCTCCTTCAGCTTGTGCTTGCGCGCGAACCCCGGGCTCGCCACCGCGACCACCACGTCGTCGAACAGCTTGATCGAAGTCTCTTCCGGCCAGCTGCCGTCGCCGTAGCGCACCCGCAGGTCGACCTCGGAGCGGCGCAGGTCCTGGCTGCGGTCGCTGACCACCTGGTCGATCACGATGTCCTGGTGCGCGCGCCAGAACTCTCCGAGGCGCGGCATCAGCCACAGTTGCGCGAACGCCGTCGTGCAGCCGACGGTGACGGTGCGGGCGGTGCGGCTGGTCTTGACCGCCTCGAACGCCGCCGCCATGCCGGCGAAGCTCTCGGAGAGCGAGCGGTAGAGCCGCTCGCCCTCGGGCGTCAGGCGCATGCTGCGATGGCCGCGCACGAACAGCGGTATGCCGAGCTCCTGCTCCAGGAACGTCACATGCTTGCTGACCGCGCTCGGCGTGACGTTGAGCTCCGCCGCCGCAAACGACAGGCTCGAATGCCGCGCCGCCGCCTCGAAGGCGCCAAGGGCATTGAGGGAGGGGAGTTTGTAGAAGCGGCGGACCATGGCGTGCGGCACTGTGAGTGCAACGCCGCCAAAAGTCCAGACGTGCAGCTGCAGCGCAAAACCCGGCCTGCCCGCGGGTATCTCAGCTCGCAGATGCCCCCTGCTTCTTCGGGAAAGTAACGCGGGCGCCCTGGACGTAAAGAGCGCGCAGCTTGTCCCAGAATTCGCCGCCGAGCACGAAGAAGCTCGCCAGCAGCATGACATCCCAGCTCCACTCGATCGGCCGCAGCTCGGCCAAGCCGGGAAATGCCGCTTCGAGATAGGGCATGATCATCGTCTCCAGCAAAGGAAGCGTGAACATCACCAGTCCGATGCGATAGCGGACGGGATTGACCTCTCGCGCCGGCGCCAGAGGCGCGAAGGCGCGGCCGACAGCTTTGAAGCAGATCGCCTTCAGGTAGGCGAAGCCGGCTTTGCCGAGCACGAAGATGATGGTGATGATCAGCAGCTTCGGGATGACGATGAACAGCCCAACGGAGAGCGCCGTCTTCCAGGCCGCCGACAGATCCGAATTGATGATGAGCACAGGCCCGGTGATTTTCACAAGGATCGCGAAGGCCAGGATGGCGGCGCCCAGCATCAGGCGCGACTTTGGTGGCGCGGCCGGCGCGGTCGGACTCGCTGCAACCTCTGCCATTGCTTCTCTCCCTCAAATGTCGCGGTGATGTGGTCTCATGCCGGCGCTTGCTCCGGCGAACGGCGCGCGCCGCCAAGCAGAACGATGGCGCCCAGCGCGTAAAGCGAAGCGAGGGCGACGTCGGCCAGTCGGCTCACAAAGGCGGCCGCGCTGCCTTCGCCGATCGGCGCCAGGCCCAGGCCGAACAGGATCAGGAACGTCGACAAGGCGATGCCGAACACCGGAGCCAGCCTGCCGCCGCCATGGAGCGGACCGGCAAGAACCAGCCCTGCCAGGAAGGTCACCAGGAACAGCAGTCCCAGCCACGGCAGCAGCGTCAACAGGAAGAATGCCAGGCTGGCGACGATCCCGCCGATCAGGTTGCCCAGCAGCAGTCCGAGGGCGGCCAGCCCGCGCGCCTCCGGCGGCTGCACGGCGATGCCGATGATCGTCACCAGGATGACGAAGCTGGCTGCTTCCGGGTTGAGCATGAAATGGACGAAAGGCAGGATCAGCACGATGAAGGCGACCACCGCCGAGTGGACCGCGTTCGCCGGCGCAGGCGGCGGCGATGGCTGGGCTGCGGCCTGGCCCATGTAGGCGGTCGGCAGCAGCC